>CANHCW010000019.1 GCA_947459165.1 Flavobacteriales bacterium | reverse complement strand
GCGGCCAAAAGCATTGCCGGAAATGCCATGGAAGCCTTGATTGGCGCAATTTACCTGGATCACGGATACAGAACAGCCAAAAAATTCATTGCCGACCGGCTTGTGGGTCAATACCTTGATATTGACAAGCTGATGGATACAACAGTCAGCTATAAAGCTTTGCTGATTAAATGGGGGCAGCAGAACAAGAAGAAAATTGATTGGGAGAACAGCGTGGATAAGCACGGTCGACGAGACCTCTTCGTCGTAACGCTGATTATTGACGAAACCAAGAAATTTACTGAGAAGAACACAAGCCGCAAAAGGGCGGAAGAGTTGTGTTGTGAAAAAGCCTGCCGTTTGCTGGAAATTACCTCATAGTTCCTCGTCTTTAGGCAAATCAGGCACAGCCTGACCGCTGCTTTTTGAAAACTGACACCATTCACACTCTTTTTTGCCGCATCCGGTCAGAAATTCAAGTTTTTTAAGCTTTTGATTTCCTTCCTCCAGCAATGCTGTTAAAAGTTCGTAGTCTTCGCTGTTGTAGGTTTGTTTCAGCACCGGAAAATCTCCCTTGGTGTCCTTGTCTACCGAATCGATAATGGCCATGCTGCCCACCCAGTTTTTGCCGGTTTGCTTACTCACGATGAGGGTATATAAACCAAGCTGAAACCAATATTTGGGTGGCAGTTTGTTTTCTGCTAAACTCTTGACGGAAGGGCGATTGAAACTCTTTTGGGCATTCTGCGGATTTCCTGTTTTGTAATCAACAACAATCACATTGTTTCCATTAAATATCAATTTGTCGGTTTTTCCGCCAATTACAACTCCATTGAGGTCTGTCTCAATCCATTTTTCCGTTGTTACAACTTCATTCTCTTTCCAAATTGGAAGGCGAACTTTGTAATATTCGGTTAACACTTCTCGGCCCTGCGCCAACTTAATACTGAAGGAATTTTCACTGAATGCCCCGCGGCGGTTGTAAAGTTCCTGCTCAAAAATTTGAAGAAATTCTTTTTCCTCGGGCCATGCTTTTTGTAGGGTTCCCAGTTTAACAACCTTATTCAGGGTTTCATGAACGGCCATTCCATATCCCAATGCTGCACTGGGAGCCGATGGAATTTTAACAAGTCTGTTAAAGTAAAATTTCAGGCCACAATCGAGCAAATCGTATAAGGTACTGGGGGTGAAAATAAATTGTTCAATTTTATTTTTCAGCCAAGGCGATTCCGATGGCTCGATTCTGGGCGGATTCACGCGTTGCAGCAACTGGGTTTCTGCGTGAATAAGCTGCGCATTCGGCAGTCTTTTTTCGGTTATATCACTGATTCCGGTTATTTCAATAACGAATTGACTCACCGGATTGTTGCTGTTTTTTGCATCTATTTTGTGATTGCCCCAGGAAATGCTCAATGATTTTTTTGCTCGGGTAGTGGCAACATAAAATAGCCGCCGTCTCTCTTCAAGCGAGTCGTCGTTGTTTTTATCCTTTCGTCCATTGATGGCATCAAAAAGTTTGCTCAGTTTGTAGGGTAATCCTCTGGAATGATCCTTTTCCCAGTTGTCTTGTTCGCAGCCAATCAGAAAAACATAGTTGTATTCCATTCCCTTGCTGCTGTGCGCAGAGGTTAAAACAACACCTTCATTATTCCCGATCCGTTTTTCAAGCGGAATGGCAATGTTGTTCTGCTTCATTTTTTCGAGAACAGCACAAAATTCTTTCAAGGTCATGAAGTGGTTCTTTTGATTTGTGGATGTGGCAAAGTTGAGAAAGGTGTGAAGTTGCTCCAATTGCCATTCCCGTTCGTTACTTTTCAGCGCCAGGTCTAAAAATCCCAGTCCTGATATGGCTTCGTGAACCAATTGAGGTACATTTTGCGAAGCGGCTTCCTTCAGCCAGTTTTCAACCTGTTGCCAAAGTTTGATCAATGCGTGTCGGGGTGAAAAAGCCTCTGATTTTTCAGCTTTCCGAACCTCTTCTTCCAAGTATTTTCTCCAGCTTCGACTCTTACGGTCCTTCTCGCCAATTTCTGAAGCGATTTCAGCCAGTAGCGCCGGTGAAATGTTGTAAAGCGGGTAGTGAAGCATTTCAAACAACAGGAATTCGCCTTTCCCGGGCATTTCCAGTTCCAGCGATAAGTATTGAAGCCAGGTATGAAGCTGTTTAATCAGCGGTTCCTTCAAAATGTTCACATTTCGAGTTAGGGAAAAGGGTATTTTTTCACTTACCATCAAGGCCAGCAGCTCATCGCCAATGGCGTGCTTCGAATAGATTACGGCCATTTCTTTCCAGTCTGCCCCCATGCGGTTCAGTTCTTTCAGTGCATTCAGGGTGCCAGCCGCTTCGTGAAATCGGTTGCGGTAAGGTGCAAATGTGACCGGCTTCTTTTCATAGAGCTTGTTTTTACCGGCTGCCTGTAAATCTTTGCTCAAGTTGTTGAGTTTGTTGACAAGGCGATCCTGATTGTGATTGATGAGTTTGGCCGAGGTGTCCAGAATGTCCTGTGTGCTTCTGTAATTGTTGGTAAGGACGATGGTTTTAAGGTGTTTTTGGTGTTTCCAGGCGAATTCTGTCATGTTGCTTACCCTGGCACCCTGAAACGCGTAAATGCTTTGATCGTCGTCTCCAACCACGAAGCAGTTTGGATTGTCTTCCCAGAAATCGATGAGTTTGTAAAGAATTTGATTTTGAACTCCGCTGGTATCTTGGTATTCATCAACAAGCAGGTATTGAAATTTTTCCTGGTAACTGTAAAGCAGATCCTGATTTGTATTGAGTGCCGTCAGAACCCAGTTAATCATATCGCTGAACTCGTAAAGCCCTGCCTTTGCTTTGCGTTTCTGATATTCATCGTATAGTTCGGCGGCGGCAAGTAATTTTTCCCAGTCGAGGTGGTAATTGTTGAATTCCTTTAATTTCACATCGCCGGCATTTCCCCACACGCCGTTTTTGGTGTACACCAAGTCAGGAAATGCCAGTTTGAAATCGCTGTGATTTTTGAGTTTATCAATGTGCTGCCTGAGATAAGATGCAGTGTAGTTTTCGCTTTGTATCAGGTTAAATACGGTGGTTAGGCTGTTTCTGAGCCAGGCAGGATTTTCGCTGTAATTTTTCAGTGGGGAACCGGCGGGCAGATCTCTGATAATTTGATCGAGCAATTCCAGTTCATCCAGTTTGTCCATTACCCGCAAATTTCCCCGCGAAAAGAGTTCCGGGTTTTCCTGAATAATGCGGTTGCAAAGTCCATGGAAGGTGTGGATGTTGACTTTGTAGGCTTCGGCCCCAATAAAACTGCTCAACCGATTGCGCATGGCAACCGCGCCCGTGTCGGTGTAGGTGAGGCAAAGAATCTCATTTGGGCGGGCTCCTGTAGTTTTTAAAATGTTTAGAATGCGAACTGCGAGAATCTGCGTTTTACCCGTGCCGGGGCCTGCAATGACCATTACAGGACCTTCAATTGCGTCAACCGCCTGCTTTTGTCTTTCGTTCAGTGAATCATAATATGTTTTAAAACTCTCGAGCATATTCAATTTTACAACAATCGTAAATATACGCTGCTGTGCGCCTCTTCAAAGCGAATTCGTTCAATTTTTTAAAAATAAGACAAAATGACATTGTTTATTGTATTTATGCGTCACAAAAGCGACAAAATGACACTTATTTTGAAGTGGTATTGCGTTTGAAAGTGAAATGGAGTAACAATGAATAAGCATATGAAAATGATTCAAAGCAACAGACCATTAATGATGGATGTCTTTCATCCGCAGTTTGTTAACCGTTTTTTCGAAGGGGTTTTTGATCCTGAAATCAGCACGGTAAGCGCAAAAGGGGCTTTCAGGCCTGCAGTTGAAGTGCTGCAAACTGAAAATGCCATTCACCTGGCACTGGCTTTGCCCGGAATGAAAAAAGAAGATGTAAAAATCGAGCTGAATAATGAGGGTCTTCAGGTTTCCGGTGAAAGAAAAAGGGAATCGCAGGTTGAAGAGAAAGGCCGTTTTTACAGCGAAATGGCTTACGGAAAATTCAGCCGGTTATTCACACTGAAAGAAGAGGCAAACAGAGACAAAATTACCGCCGAATTCAGTGAAGGGTTGCTCAACATCCACATTCCGCTGAAAGAGAAAGAGGCTGTAAAAGCCATTGAAATAAGATAATGAACACGCTGTAATACATTTTTCATAGCGTATTTTTGGGTCGGGCCCGGCATCGGAAGGTGTCGGGTCTGTTTTTACTGCGCAATCATTGATACCGGGTTAAAAGTTTGTGAAAAACAACTAAGTGCTCTTTTTGGTATTTCGGTAAGCTGCACTGCATATTTGTTGTTCAAATGATGGAGCTTACCAAAAGTCAGTATAATCAAGTTTTGCAGGTTTGCAGAAACATTTTTCAAAAGAAAAATACCGACTACGGCACTTCGTGGCGTTTATTCAGGCCATCAAGCATAACCGATCAGATTTTTATCAAGGCGCAGCGCATTCGAAACATTGAAAGCAGCGGCACCAACCTGGTGGGCGAAGACATTGAAGGGGAGTTTATGGGCATTGTGAATTACAGCATCATTGCCCTAATACAACTGCAGTTAATTGATGAAAACCGCGAAACAGGCGATATCAGCGAAATTCTTGAATTGTACGATTACCATGCTCACCTTACACGCGATCTGATGCTGATGAAAAACACCGATTATGGCGAGGCCTGGAGAGATATGCGGGTGAGCAGCTTCACCGATTTGATACTGGTGAAAATTGCCCGAATTAAACAAATTGAGGACAATAGCGGCAAAACCATTGCCAGTGAAGGGGTTTCTGCCAATTACCAAGATATTATCAATTATGCCATTTTTGCCCTAATCAGAATGAATGAGCAATGAAACTGACGGCAATCATTCTCCGGTGCCTTTCCGGACTTGCCCTGCTCTTTGCCGGGGCGGTCAAACTGAATGATTCTGCCGCCTATGCCATCAAACTTTCAGAGTATTTTAATAAAATCAAACAGGACGCATCCGTCCGTCAGGATACGCTGCTCATTTCTTTGCACGACGGAATCAAAACCCTCAAGGTGACCCCGTTTCGGCTGTATGCCGACGAAACGAATAAAACGCTGATCATTCAGCAGGAATTGCAGGTCAAAACTCCAAAAGTTCTTGTGGACAGCAGTGCTGCAGCCGACTCAACTGTCAAAACCCGAAAGGCCAGAAAATTCAAACGCAGCAAGAAAAAACTGCCACAGCCAAAATCTACCTACCTCGTAAATGTGGGTGTGTTTTTTGATGGAAACCCCGCAGGGGATACCATGATTGTTTTTAAAGATTCGGGCACAGCAACCCTGTTGTCCGTTCAGGCCAAAATTCGCAACCAATCGGTATTTCAAAAGAGTTTTAAGGTAATGGCGACCGCTTCTGCACCTGAACAAAACAGTCGTCTGAATCTTGAATCTTATATCAAACCGGAAAACAGAACCTATGGATTTTTCAGTGCAGCCGAACAAAAGAGAACAGGAATTGCCTTTGCAATCAGCTTTTTGGAACTGATGCTGGGTTTTGCCTTGTTGTTTGGATGGGGTAAAAAATTCACACTGGGTTTGAATTTGTTTGTGACCTGCATTCTATTTTCACTCTCGTTATACGCTTTTAATCACGGAACATTCTCCGACACGGGCGCCTTCGGACAGGGAATCATCATGCCGTCTCTTCCCACTTTGATTAAGGATGCTGCCCTACTGGGTATATCGATTATCTTAATTATTTTGCACTTGTATTTTACCCCATTGTTCAGCAGAAAAAATGGGTTAAGAGTCATGTTGTCTTTAACGGTTTTGGCTGCAGTATTTGGTTCTTACTGCTATTGTATGTTGCCAGTATGGGATGTTTCGCCTTTTAAACCGGGTTCTGTTTTGAAATACAATACCTCGGCCAAGGCCACTTCAGTTAATGATGAGAAAGTTGCCTGTGCAGATAATTCCAAAAACAAGGGGATGCAGAATAGGGCCTCTGAAAAGACAATTGCCCCTGCTGATGAAGCATTTGGCCTATTCGATCCGAAGCAAAAAAAGGATGTTTCAGATATTTTTCTGAAGGGAAAAGGTTACAAATGGATGCTTATTATCCCCCGGATTGAAAACACATACACAGGAAGCAGCGAAAAAATGAAGGCATTGTTCAACGCAGCGCAGAAAGAAAAAATACCCTTTGTTGTGGTTACGGCTTCATCAGAAATGAAAGCGGATGCTTTTGTGAAAGAGAGACGATGGCCTCTTTACATGCTCAGCGCGAACAGAAATTTGCTCGATCGTATGGCAGGCTTCAATCCCACTTTGTACCTGATTAACGGAAACCGGGTGGTGAAAAAATGGAGTGGTTTGTACATTCCGCAGGCGTCTTATCTTGCAAGTTTAAAGGCCAAATGAAGAATTTAATTCTGGGGAAACTGCGATTTTTCGGGTCTGTTTTCATTGGATTGGTCTGTTTTATCTTTTTCTTATTCATGGCCTTGCCTTCCCCCGAGCAAATTATGACCGGACAGCGAAGTGACAAAGCCACTACAGATGCCATAGTTAAGGATTTGGGCCTGGATAAACCCCTTCCAATGCAATTGCTGTTGTATTTCAACGATCTTTCTCCCATTTCGTTTTATGCTGAAAACAGTTTTCGGATAAAGCAGGCAGGCGGCTTAACTCTTTTCCAATTTGGAAAAACTCTTTGCCGGCTGAAATGGCCTTATTTGAGAAGCAGTTTTCAAACACGAAGACCGGTATCTGCCATGCTTTCTGATGCGTTTGCGGGAACCTTGGTGCTGGCGTTTTCAGCCTTGTTGTTTGCGCTTGCTCTGGGCATACCACTTGGGGTGCTGGCAGCGGTAAAAAAGGATAAACCCACAGATCATTTTCTGGTTGCTTTTTCAGCAGTGGGAATCAGTGTACCGGCATTTTTTTCGGCTATGCTGGTGGCATGGATTTTCGGTTTTTTGCTTCGCGATTATACCGGATTGGGTATGACCGGAAGTCTTTGGGAGGTAGATCCGCTGGGAGAGGGGTATATTCTTTCTCTCAAGAACCTCATTTTGCCGGCATTTGCGCTGGGAGTCAGACCGCTGGCGGTATTTATTCAACTCACACGCAATACCATGGTGGATGTATTGTCGCAGGATTTTGTAAGAACTGCAAGGGCAAAGGGATTGCCCGAAAAAAAGGTGATTTGGAATCATGCTTTTCCTAACGCCATCAATCCTTTGGTAACTTCAGTCGGCGGTTGGCTCAGCAGTTTGCTGGCAGGTTCATTTTTTACAGAATTTATTTTTAATTGGAAAGGATTGGGGAAGTTGGGCATTGAAGCCCTGCAGAATTCAGACCTTCCGGTTATCATGGGAACTGTGCTTTTTACCACCATCATTTTCTTTTTTGTGAACATTGTTACGGAAATGGCCTATATTTGGATCGATCCTCGGTTGCGATATGAATAAGATTTATTTGTTGGGATTGCCCGGTGCTGGAAAGTCTACCACCGGCAAATGGCTGGCCTCTAAACTGGGTTGGGGTTTCGTAGATTTGGATGAGCTGATTGAAAAAAAGGCCGGAAAATCAGTCTCCGACATTTTTCAGAATGATGGGGAAAATGCATTTCGCAAAATGGAATCCGAGGCATTAACCGAGACATTTGCATTGAGTCACTTTGTTATTGGTTGCGGTGGAGGAACGCCCGCTTTTGAAGACAATATGGAACGGATGAGCAGGCATGGACTCACCGTTTTTCTGAATACCGAAATAGAGGAAATAGAGAACCGGCTCAGGGAGCAAACGGGTCGTCCCTTGTTTGAAGACGAATCGAAAGAGGGAATCAGGCGCAAACTGGAAAAGCTTGCTGAAAACCGCAGACCATATTACAGCAGAGCCAAAATCATCTGGAACAAAAACAAACCCGAAGAAAGCTTTTACACCAGCATCAGCAGGCTGATGAGTTTGTATCCCTCGCTATCCTGAGGGTTTTGAACTATGCACACGGGTAACCGACAACTTTTTCTTCAAAATCTGGCCCAAACCAGCGATGAACCCTTGTTGCTCGAGGTGGTTGAAGCGGCAGGATGCTGGCTTACCGATCCGGAAGGTAAAAGATATCTGGATTTAATCTCCGGAATCTCGGTCAGTTCACTTGGCCACCGCAGGCCTGAAATTGTGGAGGCGGTAAAAGCCCAATCTGACCGGTATTTCCACTTAATGGTTTACGGAGAGTTGGTTCAATCGCCGCAAATTGAACTGGCGCAGGCATTGCAGAAGGTGTTACCTCCGGAACTCAATTCCTTTTATTTTGTGAATTCCGGCAGTGAAGCTGCTGAAGGGGCCATGAAACTGGCTAAAAGATTTACGGGTCGAACCGGTTTTGTGGCACAAACCGATGCTTATCATGGAAGTACACAGGGGGCGCTGAGTTTGATGAGCAATGAATACTACAGCAATGCTTTCAAACCGTTGTTGCCTGAAGTGCTTTTTATTCGTCAGAATGATATATCAGCAATCAGCAATCTGCCCCGAAATCTGGCAGCCGTGGTGATTGAATTGATTCAGGCTGAACGGGGCTGTATGTCTGCAACCCAGGAGTTTGCAAAAGCAATCCGGGATTTTTGCACTCAGACCGGAGCTCTTCTGGTGATTGACGAAATTCAGACGGGCATGGGCAGAACGGGAAGCATGTTTGCATTTGAACAATACGGAATTATTCCAGATATTTTGTTGTTAGGCAAAGCACTTGGCGGCGGCTTGCCAATGGGTGCATTTGTAGCAAACAGAGAGTTGATGATGAGTCTATCTCAGCAACCTGTTTTAGGGCATATTACTACTTTTGGCGGCAACGCACTCTGCTGCGCAGCAGCAGAGCAAGCCGTAAAAATTACGGCTTCGGAATTGGAACAATTCCGCGTTGCCGCCAAAGAACAACTCTTTCGCAGGTTGCTGACTGAAGCCGGGCTTAACCACATTACCGGAAAAGGACTTCTGCTTGCCGCCCACACCCCGTCCGCTGAGGCCTGCAAAAAAATCATCAGGTATTGTCTGAACGAAGGCCTCTTTACCGATTGGTTTTTGTACAACCCGGCAGCTCTCAGAATTGCCCCTCCACTTTGCATTTCAGAAGAAGAAATTGCCTTTGCCTGTAAAATTATTGCCCAAGGCTTGAAAATAATTTAACGGTAAATTGGGGGTAGAATGTACTATTTTTGTATTAGCAAAGTATACAAACCAAAACAGAACATGAAACACATGAAATTTTTCTTCCTGATTTTTGTGTCAGGTTCACTTCTCTGGGCAATACAGTCCTGCAAATCTGTTCAGGATGCAAAAGACAACATCTCCAGCGCTGTTGATTTTGCCAATGCCGAAACTGAATTCAGCGGTGCATTTGATGTAACCGACGACATCAACCAAAGCGATGGAAAAATCAAAAAAGGCTCAGGTTACATTCTTCCCTCAGGTGCCATTTTTACCTGGGTCGATTCGGTGATGGACGCCGATGGCATCAAGTATGATTTGGATTTTGGCCCCCTTGGCACTACCGTTCCTTATGGTTTGCTATGCCGCGACGGAAAATACCGTGCAGGTAAATTGCATGTTGCCGTGAGCAAACCTTACAGCACCATTGGTTGCGCTGTTACTGTGACAGCCGCTTCTGGCGACGAATACCACAGTGGAATCGGTGCTACCATGACCAAAATAGAAGGTGTTTTATCCATTACCCGCAGTGCAACTGAAACTCTTGATGTTTCCATTTCCGGAGGCAAAGTAACATTTGCAGGAAAGACTGCATCATTTCAGGGAACTAAAACCATCACACGCACTGCTGGCAGCGGCACTCCGGGTGCATGGGGCGACGAATTCACCATCAACGGCAGTGGAAGCGGAGTCAATTCAGATGGCGACAGTTATACCTGGCAAATCAACACACCATTGATAAAGAGACTCCAGTTGGGCTGTGCCAGAACTTTCGTGAAAGGAGTAATTGAAATTAAAAATACCACAGCAAGCACCGCTTTGTCTGTTGATTTTGACCCTTTGAAAAATGAAGCTTGTGATTTAACCGCCAGAGCCACCATTGGCAAGCGCACTTTCGATTTTGAAGTTCGATAAATAAAAAAAGACTGAAAAAAAGGTCGTCCTCGGGCGACCTTTTTTATTTTTGCTGCATGCCATTGAGATTGGTTTTTTCATTTCTGATATTATTGGCTGTGTCGGCCTGCACAAAAGAATCCAATATAAAAAAGCAACTCGAGCCGGCTGCACAGGCCACTAGGGAATTACAATGGCTAAGTTGTTTTGCGCAAATTCCCATGGCCGAAAGTTTCAGAGATTTCATATCCTCAAGACAGGGAATGGGCTTCTTGCAAATTTTGCCCGATGGCCAAATTCTTTTTGATTACGATTCAGGCATACTTTGTGCCGACGGAATTGTGCGAAAAGGAAAATGCAAGATTAAGAACTTATACTCGGGCAATGGCCTGAACGATACATGTCGCCTTAAGGCTGAGGATTCGGATAGTTTTGCAATTCAAACCCAAAGCGGTTGGGTGCAGTTTTCCGGCGAGATTACTGTTATTGCAGAAGCATATTATGAGTTTAAAATTTCGGGAAATGGCCAATTCCGTGCTTCCGGGGTATCGCACAAATCATGGGGCGAACTATATCTGGAGCTTGATCCGCAGGGAAAAATGGGAAGAAGCGCATTCTTTATGCACAGGCTGCGGGGCACCATTAAATCTCAAGATGCCAATGTGGCCTTTTCAAAATGCATTAAAAATATCGGCTGCTCGGCATTTTACAGCGTAGGCAGCGGAAATGTGTCATTTATCGATAACAGCTTAACCGCGAAAATTCTTTTCGATGCCTACGGAAACGGACAGTGTGATCAGGTAGTGAAAATAGAGGAAGGCAGAAACGAATTACTGTTTAATACATGGTAAAATTAACAGAGCTGATTGGGTTCTTCAACAGGAAGAATTTTCCCGGCCCTGAGTTCAAACCACAAATGCCGAATTCCATTGGTAATCCACAACCAGCGGCAGTTGATTTTTTGGTTGTACACCGCAGCCTGTAAAAGAATTTCAGCTTTCAATTCAATATCCGGAGCCTTACATTCTACAAGGCAGGAGAATGGAGAACCGGGGCAGGATGCCACAATGTCGAACCGCTTGCTCAAGCCATTATACTTCAATTCCCTTTCAACAGATATCAGCGAGTAGTCTAACTTGAAATGTTGGTGCAGATATTCAATCGCGTGTTGTCTAACCCATTCTTCGGGAGTCAAGGGGATAAGTTTTTTTCTTGCCGGATCAAAAATTAGTTTTTTTTGCCCCTGTTGTTTAATTTGAAAACTGTATTCCGGAAACTGAAAAGTGGGCTTGGCAGAGGACATGGAATGATGTTCAGTGGAATTCAAATCAAATGTAAATAAAAATGGCGGCCATAGCAACAATTGAAGACTTTTTAAAACTTGAATCCGAAATCAAATCCGGTCAATTCAAGCCTGTTTATCTTTTGCACGGTGAAGAATCCTGGTTTATTGACAGCCTGACCTCATTATTTGAAGAGTTGGTTGTACCCGAGGCAGAACGCAGTTTCAATCAAACCATTTGCTATGGAAGGGAACTTGGGGCCAAAGATTTGCAGTCGATTGTTCGCAGATACCCGATGATGGGAAACCTGCAGCTGGTTGTGGTAAAGGAGGCTAAAAATTTTGAAGATTGGGAAAATATGCTGGGTTATTTTGAATCTCCATTGCTCAGTACTATACTGGTTTTGGCGTTTAAGGGAGCCAAAATGGACAGCAGAACCAAAGTGTATAAGGCCATTTCAAAATACCGCGTTTATCATGCGGAAAAACTGCGCGACTATCAGGTTAAGCCCTGGATTCCGAGATATTGTGAACTGAAGGGCAAAACCATCGACCCGGCTGCGGCGAATATGCTTTTTGATTTTTTGGGTGCCGATTTGTCGGCCATTCACAACGAAATCGATAAAATGTGTATTACGGTGAAAGAGCCCATGATCAGAAAACATCATGTTGAGGAGAATGTGGGGTTCAATCGCGAATACAATGTATTTGAATTGCAAAATGCGCTGGGCTTGAAAGATTTCAACAAAAGCGTACAGATTGCACATCAAATGGGCCGTTCTTCCGATAAAGGTGAGCTCTTGAGATCTATCCCCACACTGCATGGCTTTTTTTCGAAAATAGTTCTTACTCATTATAATCAGTCAAAATCAGATCAGGAACTGGCCGGAGTGCTCGGGGTTTCGCCCTATTTTGTCAAAGACTACAGAATTGCAGTTAAAAACTATTCTGTTCAAAATCTTGAAAATGCACTGGGTCAAATCAAATATCTCGATCTCAGGCTGAAAGGTGTGAACAGAGGAACCTCAACAGATAGGGATCTTTTTGTTGAAGCAGTGGTTAAAATTCTCAAAAATTGACAAATTCAATATAAAAGACTATTTCTTGTATGGTTAAAATGGTTTAATTCGCACATTAAACCATTCCTATGAAGAAACATTACGCACTTATTACTTCACTTTTCGCCCTTTCTTATCTATCGGCGCAAAAGGTGAACAAGGCAGAAACAGCATCAGTCCTTGCCCCTGCATCGGTTGAAACAAACAATGTGTTTGCCGACCAGAGTCTTGCAGGTAAATCATCCAATCGTACAGAACGCAGAGGTGTTAATTACACCAGCTTTATTCGATTGGGTTCAACATGGTATGATTTGCAAACCAATTACGCCATGCCACACCGTCTTCTCGTGCACGACAATGGCAGTGTGTCCGCAACCTGGACCACCAGCCCCAATGATGTAGCCGGCTTTCCCGGTCGTGGAGCAGGCTATAATTATAGAACGCCCGAAGGAAAATGGTTGAAATCAGACAGCACAGGCGTTGAGAAAACAGTGAGATCTGGATGGCCAAATATTGGCAGATTGAGAAACGGCACGGAATTTATCATTGCTCACGATGCGTCAACAGGTGGATTCGCTATGACCAAGAATTCTGCATTGGGAACCCGACCCTCAACCGTAACAAAAATTCTGGAAGAAGCGCCATACAAACCCATCTGGGCAAGAACTGCCAACGATGGAGATACGATTCACCTTATCCACAGCTATTCTGATTCACAAGCGGTGGGTGAAAAGCGTGCCCCAACAAGGAAAGGTGTTTTTGCTCCCATGGTTTATTGTCGCAGCATTGACGGAGGTGTAACCTGGGATAAAAAGCACATCATGCTTCCAGATTATGACAGCACCCTCACCAACAATGGCGGTGCCGATCAGTATAGCATTGACGCCAGAGGAAAAACAGTAGCTATTGTGAATGCCGATAAATTTCAGGGAGTAATCCTTTGGAAATCTACAGATGGTGGCGCCACTTTTACCAGAATAATTGCAGATACCTTCAAATATGCGCCCTACAACTCTAAGAAGTTAATGTTGGATACGCCATTCACCAACGATGGCACCTGCGATGTTATGATTGATCCAAATGGCGATGTTCATGTATTTTGGGGAGTGGCTCGTGTAGGCGATGATGATACAACAGACGAATTTTACAGCGATTTTTTCGGCACCATGGGAATTGGTTATTTTAATGAAAAATCAGGTCAATCAAAATTCATTGCAGGTTCAGCAGCATTTGATCGTGATGGCGACGGAGGCGTTTCTTTGCAAGCCGCAACTTTGCGTGGATTGGAATCAGGGCAGTTGCCAACCGTGAATGGAAGTAAGTTAAGTACCTGTTCACGATTGGGTAATACAAATCCAATGCGTCAGCCCAATGCGGCCATCGATGAAAATGGAAACATTTACTGCATTTTCTCCATTCCAATCGAAGGAGATGTTTCCCTGCTTGGTGCGAACTTCCGCGATATCGGCGTGGTTTATTCTAAAGATTCCGGCGCAACCTGGTCTACTCCTCAAAACCTCACACAGGTTCTTACTCGTGAAGATGACTTTGCCTGCGTGGCCCGCCGCGCCAATGGTTTCCTTCACATGATGTGGCAGCAGGATATTGAGCCAGGAACGAATCTGCAGAATAACAGCACAAACGACGGAAACCACCTGCCCACATTAAACGAAATGCTCTATCAGGCAATTCCTTTGGGTGACATACTAGACAACAAAATCGGAATGGTTTGGGGTCTTAAGGTTGACAAGCCCAACACAGGCAAGGCCATGATAGTTGGTCAGAACTATCCCAATCCCTTTAGTGGCTCAACCAATGTTGTTATCTGGCTTACCAATCCCGGCGATGTGAAGGTAGATGTGAGAAATAGCACGGGAGCTCTCGTTCGTTCTGAAGTGCTTTCAGGATTGAATCGTGGTAACCACATCATCAATATCGATGCACAAGGTTTGTCTGCCGGTGTTTACACCTACAGTATTACCTCAGGCGGCAGCACCGCTTCCCGCACCATGATGGTGAAATAATCAAAAATCAAACTTAATCGGAAAGGTCGTCTCACACAGAGACGACCTTTCTTTTTATTAACTGTATTACTTTTGTATAATGTTTAGAACGGGTCACTGGTATCACTTTATTACAGCCGGCTTTTTTTTGCTGTTTGGCGGCTTTCTGCTCATTTTTAATCCAGAATTCAAAGGAATAAATGCCGGCATTTTTGGAACTGTGCTCATCCTTTGGGGTTTGTTCCGAGGGTTGAACGGATATTTGCTGTTGCGCAGAAAAAAACGCGAAGAATCTCAATGAAAGGAGTATTCTGGATTTCGGCTTTTTTTATTTTATTTGGTTCAGCCTGCGGTAATTTCGATTATTCCGGCAAAGGAAAAGACATTCCCACGGCAGGGGAACTCGAATTATGGGTCGACCACGGGGATTCGTTGCTTTTCACGCAATTGAAAGATTTGTTTGAGGCAAATTATCCCAAATCGAATATCAAGTTGATTTACGCCTCCGAAATTGAAATTCTGAAGGCTGTTAATGATGGAAAGTGCCGGGCCTGTGTAATGCACAGAAACTTTGACACCTTGGAAAAGACAGCATTAGAGAACCGGGATTTTAAGGTTCGATCAATTAAAATTGGCACAACAAGCACCGCGTTCTTGGTGAACATACAAAATCCGGTTGCAGAAATCTCACTTCAGGATTTAGGAAAAATTCTTTCAATGGAAAATTCGTCCGGCGGTTATTTTAAACAAGTTATTTTCGACAAGGCGGGTGGGGCCAACTTTCGGCTGGTTAGTGATTTTTTTGGTAAGCGGAATGTAAAAATAAAAACTGGCGGCATTCGGTCCTTGCCTTCACCTGAAAGTGTTTTGAGATGGCTGGAATTGAATACAGATGCCGTGGGTGTGGTCAATTTAAACCTCATTGCCGATAGAAGCGATTCATCTGCAAGCCGTTGGCTAAACAATTTGAGGGTGCTTAAAGTGCAATCCCATACAGACAGCAGTTTTGCCTACCCGTTTCAAAGTCAGATGGCAGCTGGTCAATATCCTTTTGTTTCAGATATTTACTTTCACGATTTGCAGGGATATTCAGGGCTTGCTTCCGGCTTTGTCGCGTGGATTTACAGTCAGCCCGGACAAACTATCATAAAAAAATCAGGTTTGCTGCCTGCCAGAGACATGGGAAGAACCATAGAAATCAGCACGGAATATTAAATTTGGTTCAATTTTTGAAATACTGATCGTAAACAGTCAAACCTTTACTTTTTTTGCAATGAAAATGAGAAACGCAATATTGATCGCCGCAGGGTTTTCGTTCACCTTGCTTCAGTCTCAAACCATTGAGGACGGACGGCGCCAGACACGCAACGAACAATACGAAGATGCAGGCAAAACTTTCGAATTGTTGATTGTAAATAAGCCAAAAAGTGGAGAACCCTACTATTGGGCCGGTATTAACCTTCTTGAGGCCGGAGATTCAACAGCCGCAAAGGCCATGTTTGAAAAAGGTTTGTTGATGGCTCCCACTTATCACTTGCTTAATGTTGGTTTGGGGCATCTGGAGCTCAGGAATGGCAATGAATCCGAAGCACTAAACCGTTTCACTCTTGCTGCTAAAGCAGGTAAAAAGATGGCATCTATCGTGAATCGTGAAATTGGCAGAGCTTACCTCCTGGTGCCTCATGCCACACCATCCAAATTAAAGGAATATGCTCAAAAAGCCGCTGCCTCCTTGCAAAAGTGTTCCGAAACCGATTTTGAAGCGCAACTTCTTCTGGGCGATGCCTATGTAACAACAACACCCGAAGATGCCTCAAAGGCAATTGAGCAGTACACCATTTCCAGTTATCTGAGTGCTACCGACCCCCGTTCAAAACTCAGACAGGCAAAAGTGTATTTGCGTGTTGGCAATTACGATGTAGCGCTGAACAATGTAAATGAAGCTTTGGCCATCGACAAGGAATTTGCACCTGCATACCGTCAAAAAGCAGATGTATTCAACCTGAATCGCATGCGCGACAGCACAGTTTATTATTACCAGCTTTATTTGAAGCGTAACAACAACCTCTCAGCCCGAAGAATGTATGCTCAGGCCTTGTACCTGGCTAAAGATTATGACGAGGCTATTGCTGAAGCCAACAACATTATCAATACACAAAAAGCTGCAGGAAAGCCCGTGTTTGCAAATCTTTACGGAATTATAGCCTATTCGTATGCCGATAAAAATGATACTGCCAGGGCCACCAATGAAACCGGTCTAACCTATTTTGAACTCTACGAGAATGAGTTTGTGAAAAAGCAAAAAAGACCACTTTCTCTTTCCGAGAATTTCGTAAAAGCCAACCTGTTGGGTCGCCTGGGTCGAATTGAAGAAGCCTTTGTTTTGCACAAACAGGTGATGGCAGATACTGCGGGTTGTCCGGAAAGATTTTATCAGCAAATTCAAGACTTTTACACCACTCGCAAACTCTATGACAAAGCCGTTGTAGCGATCGAAATGAAAAGAGTGAAGGTCATAACATTGGGAAGAGCTGATATTTTTCAATTGGCACAGGCCCAATCCAATTTGAAAATGTATGCTCAGGCATTGTTAAATTATCAGGAACTTGTGAAGATCGATACCAACTACATTCAGGGCTACTATAAAATTGCCTCTACTTACCAAAATATGGATCCCAAGGATTCACTGGGATTGGCAACAAAAGCTTACGAACGCTGGTTGGGCCGTTTGAATGCGGAACAAAAAGTGAAGTACAAGCAAACCATGATTTCAGTGTATAATGAACTGCAGTATTTCGCCAGACAGCGCAAAGATTGGGAAGCAGTGAGTCGTTACCTTGGCAACATGATTGAACTGGATCCGTCCGACGACAACATCATAAAAGAAAAAACCAGTGTGGATGACTATTTGAAAAAGGTATCAGCAAAAAATAAATCGGCCGCCAAAACAAATAAAACTGGCACCGAGCCACAGAAAAAATAAAAATTGATTGTTCATTGACGAAGAGCCCGCGGTTTGCGGGCTCTTTTGTTTTATTTTTGGAGAGAATGGCGGCTCGAATAGTACTCAGTTTGATATGGTTCTGCTCCTTAACACACGGATTATGGGCACAAACTGCCACTAAATATCTATATCAGCTGAAGCCAGGATTGATCAAAGAAATATCACTGTCGGGCGTAAAAGGCAAACACATTCAAATCGACGCTTATTTTCGCCTGTGGCAGTTTGAAACAAATTCAGATATACCGGAAGATCAGATAATCAGAAACCTAAGGGCTCACCCTCATGTTCAGTTGGCCCAGAAAATAAGGCCCGTTTCTCGCAGAAGAATTCCAAATGATCCGCTTTTTGGTTTGCAGGCTTTTCAGCAAACCATTTCTGCTCCCCAGGCATGGAATAAAGGTGTTGGGGGCCTCACCGTAAAAGGCGATACCATTGTTATTGCCGTGGTTGATGATGGAATGGACACTTCGCATCCTGATTTGCTTGCCAACACCTGGTACAACTTTGCGGAAAAGCCCTACAATGGCATTGATGATGACAACAACGGCTACATCGATGATTACAGGGGCTGGAATGGTGGAGACTCCAATGCAAGAACATTTACCAATCAGAGCTTATATGCACATGGAACCGAAGTGGCTGGAATTATTGGTGCCCGCGGCAACAACAATATCGGAGTAGTCGGCATCAACTGGAACATTAAAATCATGCCTTTGGTTTGTTATCCTGAAAATGGGGTAGATGGCGATTTGGGCGTAATCCGAAGCATGATTTATGCCTTGAAAATGAAGAAGGCCTGGCTGCAAGGTGGAGGCAAAAAAGGGGCCTTGATTGTGTCAATGAATACTTCTGTCGGAATTTCAGGTTTGTTTCCTGCCGATGAGCCAATCTGGTGCGCCATGTACGATTCTTTAGGCCATTATGGAATCTTAAGTTCTCTGGCTACAGACAACAGCGACGACGATGTAGGGGTAAAAGGAGATATTCCGTCACTTTGCCCGAGTGATTATACCATTGTCACATCCTGTACCGATGCCAATGACAACCGCGTTCCTTCCGGTTACAGTGCCATTCATGTAGATATGGGAGCCCCGGGTTACAAGGTGTATAGCACCAATCTCAGTTCATTCGGCGGAGCAAATGGTCCTTACTCTCAGGAATCCGGAACTTCTTTTGCAGCTCCTCAGGTCGGTGCTGCAGCCGCATGGCTTGTTTCCGTAGCAGGTGATTCATTTTGCAATCTGCTGAAAACCCACCCAGATTCTTCAGCTCGCCTGTTGAAAAACTGGTTGATGAAAGGCGTGGTGAAATTGCCTTCTCTTGCCGGAAAATGCGTTAGTGAAGGTCGGTTGGATTTGTATAAGTCATGGCAAGCCATGGATGCCTGGAGAGTGCCGGAAAAGAAAAGCAATGTTTATCCTAACCCTATATCTGTCGGTTCTTGGCTTCATTTTGCTGAATCTATTTCACCTAAATCCCGTTTTGAACTGATTTCTACTTCGGGCAATACTTCTTTCAACGGCTTCAGCGACCATTCAGGCAAAATTCGCATTCCTGAGGTGGCTCCTGCAGTTTACTGGATAAAAGTTTGGCATGAAAACACTATCATTGTGAAGAAAATTTGCATTGTAAACTGATGTTTTTCAGGTCAATTAGCTGGAATATTAAGTATTGGAGGTTGCCGTTTTTGTGTGTGTCGGCCTTGCTTGTTATGCCTGTTCAGGCGCAAAACAATAAACAGGCGGCTAAGGTTTATAAACAATATCGGAGCATTCGTAGCACTTCCGATTCCACGCTTACGGACTCACTGTCCTCGCTGCTGAAACAAATTTTTATTCACGAAACAGGTCCAGGAAATCAATCACCTGATCAAAAATTCTTACTCAATCTCAGCGATGATCTGGCCGGATTGTGTGCGGCGCAGAATGACTATAAAAATGCCGCCGCCTTTTTTAAAAAAGCGGTCGATTTGAGCAAGAAATTAAATGACACCTTCAGGTTTGAGTCGGCAGTCTATCATTTTCTGGCGGCTTACGAGAATTATACGGATGATATTTGGAGCAGCGCCAATCTTGATGATTTATCGGAACAAGACTGGCTTAAAATACCGCAAACTCAATTCAGCAGTTCAATGTCAACTGTGGCATCCCGTGTTGTAAGAAAAAAAGGCTCCGATACGGTTTGGTTTGTACTTAGAGGTGGAAAACTGAATGGAGTGCAGGAAAATAGTCCGGTTTCTGTTTATACGACCTTTGATACTTTTCAGAATATTAAGAGAATTTCAGCCTTGGCCGGAACCGGCAAAATCGTTGGATTAAAAGATCTGTTCAGCATAGGATATGTGAAATTAAAAGATGGATTTGCCGACACCCTTTATGATAGGGATTGCTGGATTGTGCGCACCGCTGCCCCTAAAATGGCTGCGGGGTCTTCATTTCAAAGCCTGTTTTACAATAACATTAAAATTCGCAGTTACGATGCAAGTAGATTTTACACGCAGGGCTGGGGCAATTTGCTCGTTTACGACAGTGTTTTTGATGCAAAATTTATATCAAGTCTGCGCAATGAATTGCTGTCTGCTGAAAGGCATTACAGCAAAATGGATTCAGGTTTGTTCGGCGCAAAAATTAACAAGGGGCGTTATTCGGGTTATTCCTACAGACAAATTGTTCACGATGCCACAGAAGCGGAAATCAGAACTTTTCTGGATTTTGTAGTGAGTTATCCGGCCAAATACATCAACAAAAGTGGGGGTTGGAGCTTTGTTGAAATTTACCTAACCTGGATATTGAATGATTGTCCATTGGGCGACAATAAGTCCATTGTATTTAATGTTCTGCGCGATCTGGACGAAAATAAATGGAGAAACAGACAGGGTGTATGGAGGTCATTCTATACTGATTTGGGCAATACAGATTCTTTATTCAATGATTACATCACAGGAATGCTTTCAGAAAATGCTCAGGCTCAGAAAGCGCAATACGAAAACTTGCTGAAATTGACTGGCGGTTTGGGATTAATAAATTCTTATGACAGGTTTGCTTACGATTTAATTTGGAAATATTATGAATTGAAGGAATATGGTAAGGCCTCCTCTCTCTGCGATGTTTTACTTGGCAGGAAATCAGCTGTAAATCGAAAAAGAGAGGTGTTCTTCCTGAAAGCGGCGTTGCTAAATTCTCTTGAAGAACCTTATAAAGCCATTCCGTATTTCGATTCTTCACTCAAACTGGATCCCGGGTTTTATTATGCATTAGGGCAGAAAGGTTGGGCAATGACAAAGCTGATGAATTTAAATGAGGCGCTGCCATTATGCAAAGCGGCATTTGAAATTGATTCACAAAGTTCCTGGACAATAAACAATTATGCCAATGTTCAATTCCTGTCAGGCAATACAGAAGAGGCCTTAAGACTGTATAAAAAAGGATTAGAAACGGTATCTCTGGAAACGGATTTTTATTCGAACGGTGTAATGGGAGATCTCAATTATTTTCTTAAAAAAGGTTTGCAGGTCAATCAAATAGGGAAGTTGAAATCTCAATTGAATACACTTTTTATTTCCGCACACCTGCACCGCGTAAGGGCCGATAGCTTGTTCAAAAAGGCTGAGTTCTACAGCGGTCGCAAGAATTATAACGAGGCAATAACATTTTATAGGCAGAGTTTATCAGAGGAAATGCAGCTTCCTGCAGTTCGCTGGGGGCAGGTTCGTATGCTCAATCGTTATTTGGGCTATACAAATCATAAAGCCGGCCGCTACCCAAATTCACTTGAGTTTTACCAGAAAGCACGAGAAATCAGCGAAAAAGAAGAGTTGTGGGGCGATGCCTTGCTGGCCGACCTCAATGCCATTTCCATACTTTACGGCTGGCTTAATGATACCATCAGGCAAAGAGAATTTGAAGCCAGGGCTGTAGCCTTGGAAGTTTCTATTGAAGAAAAAAGGCAAAGAAAACGATTATTTATTTTGCTGGCAGGCGCTGAAACGAACGGAAAAAATGATCGCTTTGCTGTGAAACAATTGAATGAAGTGGATTCAATGCTGCGTTATTCAGCCGCATCATCTTTTGATACCATTGCGGTAAAATTACTTGCGGCTGAGCAGTGCACAGGTAAAAATTTGTTTAATGCGATTGATGAAATAGCGCAAATTGCAAGGGAAAGCGATGTGTTTGTGTTTTTATATGCGGGGGCTTCGGGCAGTACAAAAAGAGAAGATTATTTAACACTTGCCGATGGAAATTTGGGCATCACATCACTGATAAGCGCATTTGATTTGGTAAATGCAGGCCGTCAGATTCATATTGCCGACTGCAATGGTTTCGATTGGCGAAAACACTACAGTGCCGAAAACCTCAAAATCATTACACACCCGGGCAGGAGTCTGTTTTTTCTCGGAAATAAAACAGTAAGAATTGAAGAAGACAATAACTCTTTACTCGGAAATGGATTGAAAAATGCCCATGTAAAACTGACAACCGCAGGCGAATTCACTGCTTCAACCTGGCTTGCTGAAACCATTGCCATACTAAAAAGGCAAAATCAGCTCTATCCATTCGAAATGATGGGCTTTGGTCATGATTTTTCAATGGGTAAAAGTCGTCAGGCCCAAGTTCGTTTTGATACCACTTCACCGGTTATTGAATTGCCCGGAGCCCAGAAAACCAGAGGCGAGGCCATTCCTATTCTGTTTAACAGGCAAACCATTGCCGGAAGCATTACGGATAACAGCTCAATCATTGCCGCTACGGCCAACAATGTAAAGTTAGTTTTATCACCTACAGGACGGTTTGAAATTCCTGCCTCGTTGGCGCAGAATAACAGAATTACCATTAGCGCAACCGATGAACATGGGAATTCGGTTACAGAGATATTTGAGTTGAAAAGAGAAAATACTTTGGATGTGGGTGAAGGAACGCGTTATGCATTTTTCATTGCCAGCGACAATTACCAGTATTGGAATAAATTGAATAATCCCATTTATGATGC
>CANHCW010000018.1 GCA_947459165.1 Flavobacteriales bacterium | reverse complement strand
CCTGCACCAATCGTGCTGTAGCGCAAGGCATCAAATTCATTTTGTGCGCCTGCACCGAGAGCAAAGAATCCGGCAAACAGGCAATAAATCTGTTTTAATTTCATTCAAAAACTAAAAAAATATCAACGGCGGCGTCCCGAAGAACCCGACTGTGATCCGGATGAACCAGAGGACGAACCTCCGCTACCCCAGGAATTTGTTCTGGCACCGCTGCTTCCTGAACCCGAGTTAAAACCGGTTCCCGATGATCCGTTGCCCCAGTTATTCACCCTTCCGCCCCCATTGTTGAAACCTGAGTTTCCTGATGAGCCGCTGTTTTCACTATTTCCGGACCACGATGATGATCTGCCGGACCCTGAATTTGTCCCCGTGTTGTAAGAATTGCGACGAACACCCGAATTTGTAAACCCGCCGGAAGAAGTTTTGGAACTGCTGTTACCGCTTGCCCAACCGGAATTATTTCCGCCACTGCTTCCGCCACCCGACCAGTTGTTCCAGCCTGAATTGAACTGATTGCCGCCGAAGTACAACCAGGGATTGTACATTTGGTTGTAGTACATCCAATATGGATCCTGATACATAAAACCATAAGGGTTGTAGCCCATAAACGGATCATTCCAGCCGAAACCGGAATTGAAACCAAACTGATTGAAACTGTTAAAACGATTCCAGTTATTGCATGAGTTCCACCTGGAATAAGGATTGTATCCCATTCCCATGTAGGGATTGAATCCACCCATCATTCCAAATTGATTGGGAGTCATAACCCCTCCGCCACAGAATGCCGGCCTCACAGGTTCTTGTATGGAAGCATCACCGAAATTGCGCAGACGATCAGAGTAGGTTTGACCATAACTGGAAGTACCGGTTTCTTTCTGCAGTTCAGCCTGGGTATGCTCTGCATCTTTGTTCTTTGCGTAATAAGTGCCTCGTTTGTTTAAATCGGCTTCATTAAAGTAAGCGTCATCATAATTGTTCACTGAAGACACGGTTCTCAGGTTTGAACAGGAAACCAGAGAGATGGCCAGTCCGACGATAAATGTGAATTTTTTCATTTAAGTGTGACTATTTTTAGTTGGCTTTCGGCACATCTTTTCAGGTTGTACCTTTGCACTCTCAAAGATACAAATATTATTCCATATTCAACTACACAATGGCTTTTGAAAAAGTAAAACGCGAAGAAAATTACAGTGAATGGTATAACAACCTGGTGAAGAATGCCGACCTGGCCGAACACAGCGCCGTTAAAGGCTGTATGGTGATTAAACCTTACGGATTTGCCATTTGGTGTGGACAGACAGATTGAAAACGGCTAACACTGACGGTTTTCATTTAAAGTTGAGGAATATAGCCGAAAGCTATTTAGCCGAATGTATTATTTAAGCCATCCAATAATCAGGAATGGAGATATTTGGATTTCGTTCGAAGAACTTTAAAAAAACAAACTTCGATTCGGTGTTTTTTGAACAGCCTGCAAGAGATTTGATTAAATCAAATTACCTCTAAGCCCGGATTGTGAGTTCTATGTAAAAGATATACTGATTATAGACCAATATTGTTAGTAGAATATACAGCATCATAAAAAACATAATGTAGATATTTTTGCAATTTTAAATTTTTTATTACATTTGTATCGAACAATAAAATCGAATACAATGCAAAACACCATGAGTCCATCTAGATTGATAGCATGCCTAATGTTTTCATTCTTCAGTAGTTTTTTTTCGCAAACTGGAGAATTACACTCGCAACCGATTAAACTAACTTTAAAAAAAACCAGTCAACTATCGCAGGAATATCATCACTGGTTTGCAGATACAGCAAACATCCAATTTACAGTGGGTAATAGTTCTCCTCAAAGATTCATTGGGCTTTGTAAATTTAGAGTCAGTGAATCTGAGGGCAATAATGCGTTATTTGGAAACAACCTACCGGATGACAGCATTGTTGTAAATGCGAATAGCGCAAGCAGATTTTACCTTAAAGATGTTCTTAAATATCCAAATTTGCTAATGGATGAAAGTTTTTACTCACATTTCAACAAATATTCCAAAATACCATCAGGCCAATATAAATTTCATCTCGAAATTATTGACACTAACAATATTAGCAGAGCTGCGGACAGTTTTTTATTTTGGATAGACAGCATATCCGCACCTGTAAATTACTATCCTCTAAATTCCACCGTAGTGCATCAAAGCCATTTTGGTCGTATTCATTTTGGTTACAGCAATTTTGATAAGAAAAAGTTTCCAGGCTTGCGCTACATTTTCAAAATGTGGAAACGAGATAGCATAACCGATAATCTCTCATTTCAGGATTCAAATCCAAGTTTTATGGATACTACTATTCATCCATATCATTACAGAATACCAAGTGGCAAATACAACCTAATAGCCAATAAATTCTATTACTGGCAGGTTGAATGCAGAACAAATACATGGAATCCTTTAGGGCTAAACAAAGGTCGCAGTGATTTATTCTTTTTTACAACAAGTAACGACAGCACACTGCTTAGCTGCGGATTCTATGCCGATACCTCTAATCCGTGGGCAACTAATAATCTTCAGGGAACCCCTACACCTCCGGATCCTTTGTATTGCGAAATTTTTACAGGATTTGAAACTGGTAACCTCCAACAAAACAGATGGATTTCTTACAAAGGGGAAATAACGCCAGGGAACCGTAGAAACGGACAAATATTTTCACCAAATGATAATGCAAGGTTCGATTTCGCAGGGATTTGGCAGGGCGGTTTCAACAATGATCTTCAGGCATTGGCTCCGCCCAATGATGGACGATTTGGAAACAAATGCGCACAACTCGGTGCTCTGAGCTCTGATTTTAATAGAAGTAGTGTTAGTATTCGCAAAACATGGACAGTTAGCCCCGCTACAAAACAAATCAAAATTTGGTATGCCCTAGTTTCAGAAGGTGCAGACGAGCACGATGCAATGGAGGAGGACTACTGGAAGAAAAATTTTTTTCAAGTTAGTATTTATAAGGGCAGCACTATTGATAAGAATAATGTAGTAGGCGAGCCGTTGATAAATCACAGTGGAAAAAACAATTATTGGAATGATTGCTGGGATTTATTAGGACCCGCATCTAACAGTAGAAAGCGGGTAAAATGGATTTGTAAAACATTGAATCTAGACGCATACCTGAATAGCACTGTTACCATTGATGTGCTTGTTGCATCCTGCATGCCCGGAGTCACGAATAGGGGTGGTAATCATAAAACAATGGCTTGGGTGGATTTTTGTGTAACTGAAGGCACTGAATCCATTATTACCATGAACAAACAACGGTTCTGCAAAAATGAGACAATCACAGCTTCAGGTGCAATGTCAAAATATGAAAAAAATCATCGTTGGGAACTTTGGAAATTGGATCAAATCTCTAACCCTGCTTCATTAATTTTCAGCGATGAAAGTGGCTGCTATAAATCGCCTGGATCCATAAATATTACAAATATTTTAGCAAATAAAGGAATAAGCCCTGAATGTAATGACAAATTCAGGCTCATACTCTTGACAAATGACAACTGCTCTAATTGGGATACTGCTTTCAAAGATATCACAATCACTTGTCCAGATGTAAAAGGTCTGAGCAGCGGTCCGTATTGCTGTAAAAATTGGGATTGCAGCCTGGTATTGGGTCAGCCTGCTAAATCAGGATTTAAATACAGGTGGTCAGGCCCGGGCAGTAATAACTGTCTTTCAGCAACCAATATTGCCCAACCAACATTTAAATGTGGAAATCTAAATCCAAACTGCTCGGTTATATCCGGTCCTGTAATTTATTGGATGCATGTAATTGATACTAATAACTGCGCAGACTCTTTGGCTGTGGTCATCAATAGTTCGCCTATCAAGGCTAAAATTGATGTAGATTCAGTCAGCTGCTCATTAAAATTATGTGGAAGCGCAACTACTATTGGATATGAAAGTTTCCAATATAATTGGACTAGAATGGGAAATAACACGCTTAGAGAAAATGTAAGATGTTTTTATCATAACCCGACCAAAAAGGAAACTTGGAGACTAATTATATCAAACAGCTGCGGCCCGGATACAGTTTTCGCAACAATTGACACTCTTAAAGCATTTAAAGGTCCAATTGATACTTTGGTTATGCCTTCATATTTGTGTGATGCGACCAATTACGAATGGGTGGTAAATTATCTAAATCGCAAAAACCCAAACAGCAGATATAATATTAATGAATATAAGTTAAGCATGATAACTCGCTGGGGTGGTGTAAACTTATTGGCTTGGGAAAAAAGTAATTCAGGTTTCACACAAGGGCACATCAAAATTACAAAAGAACAATTAGGAAAATTTGCCTCTCTCGGACATACAAATTTTATATTGCTGGAAATGCGCAATTGTGATCCTCGCAACAACAAATTATATTTTAGTAATGACCCCTACAAAATAATATTTACAAGGCCAAACAAATGCGAAGTGTGTGTTGGAGACCAAAAAATAAAATTAATTCGAGCATGGTACAAAACTCATGAGCAAGGAGGACAAAATGTATGCTATAATTTAGTTTCCGGGGGTAACTATTGCAATGTTTCAGACTGGCGTCATTCATCAGTTTGCACTAGAGCTGATAAAAAATCAAAGCTTCAGGGTGCCAATCTTCAGAAGAATTGCATTTGTGAGCATAAAGTTTGGTCATGGCTGTGGGAAAGCAAATGCGATCCTGCGACATACAAGGAAGTAGGGCTTTATGATGTGAAGAGAAATGTTAGAAATGTTATTCCCGTTATATTTGAAAGGTAATCATGCTCAAAAGCCTCATCATTCATGTTCTTTTATTCAGCCTGTTTCTTTCTGAAGCAGGGGCACAACCCCTGAGGGCATGGTGGAATGGTGATTACAAGTGCATTGCTCACGATACCGGACTGGAACTCCGTCCCTGGAAACTGCATTATCCTACCAATATTAATTTGACCGGCGAAACGAATGCCGCTTTTTTTGATGAAAAGGATTCATTGCAATTCTTCTTTCCATCTGGTGGAACCTTGTATAGAAGATCAGATAGTATTTTGTTTAAGCCTATTTTTTATCATGACAATCAGTCATGTTATCAGTCAGCATTATGTTACAGAGACATATTAACAGATACCATCTATTTTATAGGAAAACCGACCGGTCCAACTCAATATTACTTGCATGGTCTGAATGTTATTAAAATACATCCAAACAGACAAACTTATTCAATTCATCAATTCTTAATAAATGACAGCCTAGATGAGAGTTTATGTGCCATGAAATTTAAAAATGGAAAATTATGGGCCATCTTGAGAAAATGTCAATCGGGTGAATTTATAGCCGTTGAATTAAAATCATTGCAAAAGGTCCATACAAATATTCCTTACTCTAATGAATTTCAAAGTACTGTTGCTCAGTCTAGATTCCATACAAGCGGCAAATTCTATTTTTACTCATTTATTAGCGGATCAGGCAATAATGCAGACCTTGAAAGAAAGGTAATGGTATTAAACTTTAATCCTGAAAACGGAGAAATTGGATTTCGGAAACTAGTACACTTCGGCTACAGCTCAAATATCCCGCTTACATCTGACTCGACCGGGGTTTATGTTTACAATATTGTTGGAGATGAAAAGAATAATAATAATGGTAAAATAATTCAGATGAACATCAACGAAATGCTATCAGATAAACCTATGAATAGCTATGTGTTTAATGTAAATCTAAACAGCAGTCTACCAACTCATTCTGTAAACGCCAGTAACAGCAAAATTTATTTAAATTTTAAAGATTTTGGTTACGGTGTAATTAATCACCCAAATAAAGATGGAGCAGAGTGTGACATAAAACTAATTGAAGTTAAAAACAGAAACAACGCATTCTACGGCTGGCAGGAATCGGTGCCTGAACAAAAGAAAGTACCAATTGATACCTTTACCTTTTTCAATGCCACATATCCATTGAATACAATTGTTGGAATACCCAATGCATTCACACCGAACGGTGACCTTCTCAACGATGCTTTTTTTCTGACATTCAACTCCCAACTGATTATACATGATTTCAAGGTAAGAATCTTCAGCCGCTGGGGGGTGGAAGTATTTAAGTCGGATGACCCCTATTTCTATTGGGACGGAACCTTTAAAGACAAGCAGGTTCCTGAAGGAGTTTATTATTATTTCATAAATCTTGTAAATAAAACCACCGGCAAAACAGAGGAGCATAAGGGCCCGTTGGTTTTAATGCGTTAATAATCTCAAGCGGTAGGCAAATTCACTTTATGCAGAAGATTCGAGTGTCAATAGGCATATAATAGGGCTGGCTGGGTTATACTTTTTTTGCCATAGCCATCACGCCAACTATATCAAATCCGTGACTGTAATGAATTCAAAATATTAAATGAGTAACTACGACATTAATAACTTGTATGATATTAAATTGAATTGACTAAAAACACGGACAATTCAACCCCTCATAGGAATGGGTTTATTTAACAAGTTGGCGTTTTATGATAAAGCTTCTTTTTCAGGTACTGTCTTTAAATGGTAACTTTGTACCCTTGAATCAAATATTATTCCATATTCAACTACACCATGGCTTTTGAAAAAGTAAAACGCGAAGAAAATTACAGTGAATGGTATAACAACCTGGTGAAGAATGCCGACCTGGCCGAACACAGTGCCGTTAAAGGCTGTATGGTGATTAAACCTTATGGCTTTGCCATTTGGGAAAAAATGCAGCAGCAATTGGATAAGATGTTCAAAGAAACAGGGCATCAGAACGCTTATTTTCCCCTTTTTGTGCCCAAAAGTCTGTTCGAAAAAGAAGAGAAAAATGCCGAAGGTTTTGCCAAAGAATGCGCGGTGGTTACCCATTATCGCCTGAAGGCCGACCCTTCAAGGCCAGGCCGCCTTATGGCCGATCCCGATTCACGCCTGGAAGAAGAACTGGTGGTTCGCCCCACAAGCGAAGCCATTATTTGGAACACTTATAAAAACTGGATTCAGAGCTACCGTGATTTGCCCATTCTAATCAATCAGTGGGCCAATGTGGTGCGCTGGGAAATGCGTACCCGTTTGTTTTTGCGTACCGCGGAATTTCTTTGGCAAGAAGGCCATACCGCCCACGCCACCAAGGAAGAAGCCTTGGAAGAAACCCGCAAAATGCTGGATGTGTATGCCGAATTTGCTGAGCAACACATGGCTGTGCCTGTGATTAAAGGCGTAAAATCGGAAAATGAACGCTTTGCCGGTGCCGATGACACTTACTGCATTGAAGGCATGATGCAGGACGGAAAAGCCCTGCAAATGGGAACCAGCCATTTTCTGGGACAAAATTTCGCCAAAGCTTTCGATGTTAAGTTTCAGGACCGAAACAGCAAACTCGATTATGTATGGGCCACCAGCTGGGGCGTTTCTACCCGTTTGATGGGCGCCCTCATCATGGTTCACAGCGACGATGAAGGTCTTGTGCTTCCTCCCAAACTGGCTCCCATTCATGTGGTCATTGTGCCTGTTTACAAAACTGAAGAAGAGTTGAACACCATTAGCGAGAAGGTTGCCGGCATGAAAAAGGAACTTGAAAAAGCCGGATTGACCGTGAAATTCGACAACCGCGATACCCACAAACCCGGCTTCAAATTCGCTGAGTGGGAATTGAAAGGTGTTCCCGTGCGCATTGCCATCGGCCCCCGCGATTTGCAGAACAATTCAGCCGAAGTGGCACGCCGCGATACCAAAACAAAGGAAGTAATCGGGTTGAATGACCTAGTTGCACATGTGGTTTCTCTTATGGATGAAATTCAGAACAACCTTTTCAGCAAGGCGCTTCAACTGAGAACCGACAAAACCTGGCAGGCCAACAGCTGGGATGAGTTTGTTGATATTGTTGAAAACCGCAATGGTTTTGCGCTGGCGCACTGGGACGGAACAGGAGAAACCGAGGAGAGAATAAAAGAAATGACCAAGGCCACCATTCGCTGTATTCCGCTGGATGCAGCTGAAGAACAAGGCAACTGCATACTTACCGGAAAACCCAGCAACAGAAGGGTTGTTTTTGCCAAAGCTTATTGATATTGACTGACAAACATGCTGGCACTGGTCGATTTTAGTTTTGAATTCGCCGGGCGTTACCTTTATAAGGACGCCAATTGGCACATTAAACCGGGCGAAAAAATTGGGCTGGTGGGTCTCAACGGAACAGGAAAATCCACTTTGCTGCGGTTGATTGCCGGAGATTACGAACTGCGGGAAGGGCAGCTCAGCAAGCCGGGCAACCTCAAAATCGGGTTTCTAAACCAGGATTTGCTGAGTATTGATTACCACGATCCCCTGCTGGAAGTGGTTTTGCAAGGCCGCGCCGATTTGGCTACCCTCGATAAGCAAATTAACAAATTGCTCGAAGAAATTGAGGTGAGCCACGATGTTAACGCCATTCAGAAACTCACCGAATTGCAGGATCAGTTTGGCAACCTGGGCGGTTACGACTGGCATGCCGAAGCAGAAAAACTGCTGGAAGGACTGGGTTTCAAAACCGAAGAGTTGCGCAAACCCCTCAACCTGTTTTCGGGTGGATGGAGAATGCGCGCTATGTTAGCCAAACTGCTGTTAATGCAGCCCGATTTGCTGTTGCTCGACGAGCCCACCAACCACCTGGATTTACCAACGATTGAGTGGATTGAAGACTATTTGAAAACCTACAAGGGTACTTATGTCATTGTGAGCCACGACCGCCTGTTTCTGGACAACACCGTGAACCGCATTGCCGAGGTGGCGCATCAGCAACTGTATCACTACAAGGGCAACTTCAGCGATTACCTGGAACAGAAGGAAGAACGCGACGAAATGATGCAACGCCGTTTCGAAAATCAGCAGGATTATATAAGACAGCAAATGGCCTTCATTCGCCGCTTTAAAGCCAAGGCCAGCAAGGCCACGGCCGTGCAAAGCCGGGTGAAAATGCTGCAGAAACTCGATAAAATTGAAGTGCATGACGATGAAAAGCGAGAAATGAACATCCGCTTTAACATTCGCGTTACCCCAGGCAAAACCATCTGTTCCCTAAATGGAGTAACAAAAAGCTACGGCGATCAGGTTATTTTTAAGGAGGCCACGGCACAGGTTCTGCGGGGCGATAAAATTGCGTTTGTGGGCGCCAACGGAAAGGGTAAAAGTACCTTGTTGCGAATTATTTACGGCAGCGAACCCCACGGTGGACAGGTTGAACCCGGCTGGAATGTTGAAACTTCGTTTTTTGCTCAGCATCAGTTGGAAGCTCTCAACCTACAGCGCGATTTGCTGAACGAACTGGGCACCGTTGACGCCGATTACACCGAGGCAGAACTGCGCACCGTACTGGGTTGTTTTCTCTTTACGGGCGATGAGGTTTTCAAAAAAATAAAAGTCCTTTCAGGCGGAGAAAAAAGCAGGGTGGCCCTGGCGAAAACCCTTCTTACAAGAGCCAACTTTCTGCTGCTCGATGAACCTACCAACCACCTGGATATGTTTTCTACCAGCGTACTGGCCGAAGCCCTGAATAACTACAAGGGAACCTGTATTATTGTAAGCCACGACAGAACATTTGTGAGCAATGTGGCCAACAAAATATGGTGGATTGAACAGGGAATTTTGCGTGAATACCCGGGTACTTTTGATGAATGGAACGAATGGATGGCCCGGCGTGGACCCATTGTTGAAACTGAATCAAAAACGATTGTTGCAGAAAAAACTCCGGTTGTAAACTCGGCAGAAAACGACAACAAGAAGGTGGGTAAAAACACGCTGAACCGCTTGGAACAGCAAATCGCTGAATTGGAGGAAAAAATATCCGGATTCAAAGCAAAGCAGTCCGAATATGAAACGGAAATGGCTCTGCCCGAAACAGCCTCGAATTATGAAAGGCTTGCAGCGTTAACGGAAAAGCTTGAATCCATAAAACTTGAAACCAGTAGTTTGCAGAAAGAGCTGGATGCAGCAATGGAGCAGTGGATGGAAGCGCAGTAATGGCGGTTTTTCAGGCATAGTTTGACAATAGGGCAGGCTCAGGCTGACAAGGTATTCTTTACTAACAATTATACAACCCTAACTATTAAACTATTAAACTATTAAACCACCCCTTGACAAGTTCAGGATGACAAGGTATTCTTTACTAACAATTATACAATTTCACTATTAAACCAATGCACCATTAAACAAATAATCAATTAACCCACTCCCCCTAACCCTTCTTCCTCACCAACTCACCGTTTTTGTACTCGAATTTGCGTCCTTTAATGATGATTTCGCTGCCGCTATTCATTTTTTGCAGGTTGCTCAGTTCGGTATTCATCACGAACAATCTTCCACCTGTGTTTTTGGCTATGTCAATGTAATCTCGGTGAACCTTTTCTGAAGCACCGCATACCATTACACTGACCGGCTTTTTAATTTTTACCAGCAAACTCATGTCTTTTACAGGTGCGTCGTTGTCGGCAATCATTAACACAGTATCCGTATCAGGCCAGTTTTTGAGTGTAGCAAGAACCGCCTCAAGGTTGTTTTCAGGTATGTCTCCGCCTGTGCCTTTTCTCATGGTTTCTTCCATTACACTGTAAACCGAATCGTACCGATTGGATCCGGCAAAATGAATGCCACCTGTACTGCCCAAGCGCTTGAGCATATCAGGCGTTGCATCGCCGTCGTTAAAAAATACGAATCGGCCTTCAGCCAGCACTTCAGGACGATATTTTAGCCAAAGCATAACCTGTGTGGTGTATAATGACATGCTGCCGGTTACATCCGTTACCACGGCCATTTTTTTACTCCAGTTGCGGCTGCTTAAAAAGGTATACTCGTGAATATTTTTAAATACCGATGTATCGAACCAGCCTTTTCTTGCATAAAAGCCGCCGGTTTTTTTCTTAATAGTACTGTCGCGGCGAATACGATATTCTTTTTCCCTAAAACCCAGCATACTGCTGCTGTAGCGAACGCCCTTACGCTTTTTGTCTTCGTTTCGGGGCAAATAATACCCGGTTTCAATTTTTACTTTTTTAACTTTCCACTCAATTTTTTCGGGTATCCAGGTAAGGCTGTCCTTGTAAGTGTCAATTATCTTTTTAACTACTTTTAATTCTTTTTCAATCAATTCTTTTCTGGGCGTGTTTTTTAAATATACCACAAAACCGTGAAAGCATTTGGCGGCGTCTTCCTTGGTTTTTGCATCGCGTTGTTCCAGCACTTTCCACTGTATTTCTTTCTCTTTAAAAATATCGGGACAAATGGCTTTCAGTTCTTTAAAACGATAATAATTCAGTTTTGGCTGATTGAAAGAATCTACCTCTCTGAAGCGGGTATAAACCAAATGTATTGAATGAATTTGCTCCGGTATGAGTATGTTTTTCATGCCTGCCGAGTCTTTAAAAATGGCTTCGGCAAAAGGCATTTCAAAAAACCATACGCCGGGAATGGGGTTAATGCGCTGAGTGCCAATTCCGGTGGGTTTTAAGGTCATCAGCCTGTCAATATCGGCATGCTGCCCTTGTGCTGAAGCGGCCAACAACATTAAAACCAATAAACTGCTACGCCACCCCTTCATTCTTTCTTAAACGCAACAAGCGTTCCCTTTATTTGATTTTGGTTTTTACTCTCTATTCAAAGTCAGCTCAATTTCAGCAGATTGTCAATGCCTAAGGGTCTTTCAACGGTGAATCCTTCACCAAATTCAACACCAATCAAACGGCCCATTTCGCGTGCTCTGCCTTCAAGGTATTGTAAAAAAGCCAGTGAGCTGATCGGTGTTTCGGGTTCTTCGCTGTCGGGATTGTAAAACTGGGTTTGAAAAGCTTTGATGGATTCCATTTTCTTACTGAAACAAAAGCTGATATCGACCACCAAATCGGGTTTGATAAACCGGTCTTGCACAACATGATACACGGCTTCCGGTCGCCATGCACCCTGCTCTTGGCCTTTGTTTTCGGTCACAATTTTCCGCAAACCGGCTAAAAAGCAGGCCCGTGAAACCAGTTCAGCGGCCCTGCCGTGGTCGGGATGCCTGTCGGCAATGGCATTGGTTAGCACAATTCGGGGGCGATATGTTCTTATGGTTTGCACCACTTTTAGAAGAGACTGTTCGTCTGCTTCAAAAAATCCATCGGCCAAACCCAGGTTTACCCTTTCTTTCACGCCAAGTATGGCGGCAGCGTTTTTTGCTTCCGTAGCTCTGGCCTGGGCATTACCGCGGGTTCCGAGTTCACCTTTGGTCAGGTCGGCAATTACCACGGTTTTTCCTGTGGCAGTGTGGCTGTATATGGTTCCGCCTGCTGCCAGTTCCATATCATCGGGGTGCGCACCAATAGCCAGAATGTCAATCATTGTACAATATTTATTGGAGGATTAAAAACCAATGCAGTTACGGTGTTGCCAACTTTTTGCAGTGTGGCTATATCAATTGCATCAAGGTTGTCGGCTTCTGTATGCCAGTATTCTGCAAAACTGCCCCTGTTGGGGTCATGCTGAATGATGTCAATCATGGGTGTCCCGTTTAGTTTCATCACATAATAATGATCGTCTGTTATGGGGCCGCAATTTTGGCTGATGAAGGTATTGCCGTAACCCAGTTCGTTTGCAATGGCCCAGGTGTGGTTGAGGACGAAACCTGCATTCTGTTCGCTGTAACCTTCTTTGGCGAAAACAGCATTTTTACCACCGACCATATCAAGCAAAACGCCATAATTGGCTCTGTAGCCCGCTTTGTGCGGATTTTTGCCCCAGTATTGCGAGCCCAGGCAGTAAGAATCGGGATATTCCGAACCGGGATTGCCCCAGTCTTCGGCATCAAAAAACACAATGTCAATGCCATGTGTGGGCTTTTGCTGTTTCAGTTGTCTCGCCATTTCAAGCAAAACGGCCACTCCGCTGGCACCGTCGTTGGCTGCGGCAATGGGGTTATTCCTTTTTGCGGGATCGGGGTCGGCATCGGCTATACGGCGTGAATCCCAGTGAGAAGCATACAGGCCGCGCAGGCTGCTTTTGGCATTAAAAACGCCGATGATGTTGTAAACAGGAATGGTTTTTTTATCCCAGGTTATTGCAGTTGTTTTTTGCAGGTAAACCGTATCGCAAAAGCGCTTTAGTGTTGAAAAAAGCCATTCAGAGCAGCGTTTGTGGGCATCGGTGCCCGGAATGCGGTATCCGAAATCGAGTTGTTTTTTTAAAAATGCATAGGCCGAATCGGCGTTGAAAGGCGCAGGTTTTACTTTCACAATTGGGCCTGAATCAACAGATTCTTCGCCTTCTGTTTTTTTACCACCGCATGCAAAAAGCAGTAGCAACGCGGGAAGGAGCAGATATGATGTGGCACGGCGACTGCCAAACGAGCATTTCATTGCCACAAAGTTACGCGTTTTGATTTCTGTAGTCATTTGTACAAGCAGGCGGGCGGTTTATCTTCGCAGCATTGGAAAACAAAACCATTCAAAGTATGACCGGCTACGGCCGGGCTGAGGCAAGCGGTGCCGGTATCAAAGCCGTTTGTGAAATGAAATCACTAAACGGTCGCTACCTCGATATCGACATCAGGCTGCCCCGCTACCTTATGGAAATTGATGCGGACCTGCGACGCATGCTGGGAGAAAAGCTTGAACGCGGCTCCGTTACGGTGGTGTATAACATTGAATTCACCAACGAGCAGGCGGCACCCGAGGTGAAAGTGAATGAGGCATTGGCACGCGCCTATTTTAACAAGCTGAGTGAGCTCAGTCATTCGCTAGAATTGGATTTTCGCGATCCTTTCAATCAGATTTTGCGTATACCAGATGTAATCAGTACCACCGACAAAACCCTTACCGATGAAGCCCGGCAACTCATTGTTAAACTCACTGCAGAGGCAGCAGAGCAATTGATGCGCTTCAGAAAGCAGGAGGGAGCCGCACTGGGCAAGAAATTGCAGGAAGCTGTGATTGAAATTCGCAAACAGCTTGAGGTGGTGGAAGGCGAGGAAGAGAGCCGTCGAAATGGTTTGCGCGAACGCATCAATGGCAGCGTGGCCGAGCATGTTCGCGATACCATTTCAGACTCTTCACGGCTCGAACTTGAAATTCTGCTTTATCTGGAAAAATGGGATATTGCCGAAGAAAAACAGCGCCTAAGCCAGCACCTTAATTATTTTGAAGAGTGTCTGAAAAAAGAACCGCTGGGACGAAAACTCAACTTCATAGCGCAGGAAATGGGCAGGGAAATGAACACCATGGGTGTAAAAAGCAATCATTACCCTATGCAGCAGGCTGTGGTGCTGATGAAGGAAAAACTGGAACAGATTAAAGAGCAGGTGCTGAATATTGTATAAGTGTTTTAGTTTGTTGTAATTGCCGTGTAAAGAAATGGCTCAGCCTTTATTTTAGTTAGTGTGATTTTCAACATTCAACCGAGGTGTGAGTTGATTTCATGCCTTCACCTACCTTTGTAACATAGCCTGAATGTTGCGCGCCTTATTTTTTGGAATTTTTCTGTTTTGCTTTCAGGGCATTTTCGCACAGTCGGGTGCTGAAAACAATCATGCCAAAATTAACATAGGCAACAACGAGGAGTTTGCCGGTTTTGAACTGCTGGATACGCCTTTTTCGCAAAGCCGCCTGCTGTTGATTGGCCAAAACAGTGAATTTGGTTCCTTTAACCGCAAACTTGAATTCAAAACACTTCGTTACCTTCATCAAAAGTTTGGGCTCAGGCAGCATCTGCTGGCCGTTTCACCCAATCAGGCCTGGTGGATTAACCGCTACATTTTAGATGGAGATACTCTGGCGGAGGCGATGCTGGGCGCCGAACCTGAAAGCCGGTACTTTAAAATGTACAAGGGCATTAAAAAATTGAATGATGGTCTTCCGGCAGAGAAAAAAATCAGAATAACGGGTATTGATTACGAAACATCGCCCGAAATGCCGGCTTTGCGCATCGCAGGGGCACTTCCCGACACCCTTATTCCTGAAAGACTTCGCATAGGAGTTGAAACCGTAAAAGCGGTGGCGGCCTATTGCAAAATCAAAAAAAATCTGCGCTTTGAACCGGGTCTGGTTTCTGCCGACGAGAACCGCAGCAGCGATTACGGCTATTTTTCTGCCCGAAAAAGCATGCTTAGTTTTCTCGGTATTTACGACAGCCTGCGGCCTGCTTTTCAGAACTGGCTCGGAAACCGCTTTAACACCCTCGACTCTGCAGTGGCCACGCTTCGCGAATTCAAGCAATACGAATATTGGCAGGCCACGGCTCTGGAAGATGTGTGGCGCGAAGACATTCTCTTTTTGCGCACAACGGCAGCCATGAAACAATTTCCAACCGATCGATTTCTGCTCGTGACTGGTCGTTGCCATGCACCATACCAAATAGTGAACGGCCCCTGCAATCTTTGGCATTTCAGCAGTTTGGCCCGCCGCTTAAAACAAACAGCCGACAATCAGTTTAAAACACTGAGTCTGGCCATTTTTTATACAGGTGACAATCAGATTGACAGCGACCTCGAGGATGAAAACCCTTCCCTGAGCAGTGAAATAAAGCAAATTAACAATCGCTATTTGTATGCCAAGGAAGCGAGAATTTTGAAGCCGTCGCTGCTAAAATCCTATCCTGTGTGCGACACCAATTTCGATATGCTCATTCTGAACAACCGCTATCCGCTTAGTTTGAAAGAAGAAGAGGAATCGATTGATGAAGACGAGGAGGAACCCGTTTCAAGAAAAAACCGGAAGTTTTACACCAAAGCACGGCTATATCTCGGTTATCAGGCCGTACTGCCAAAGTTGAACTGGGAAGAAACCAACAGGGGGCTGAACAGTGCAGGAATGTCGGGCATCGAAAACAGAAGGCAGAATGAGTTTTTTGTGGCCATCAAGCCGTACAATCCTAATAACAGCAAGCCTGTGGTGCGGTTTTCTTATGGACAGTACAGCAATGCCGCTGTCGGTTATCGCAGCACCCGCCTTCAATCCTCTGCAGCGTTTAATTTCCTGCCGCCAGCTTCACCGCTGCGCCTTTTGTTTGGTTACACAGCGGCTTGGCAAAATCATCAAATTACCAAATCCACAAACAACAACGCAGGCACCTTCATTTCTCAATACGAAAAACCGGTAATCATTCGCAATCCCATGACCTTGCTGGGCGGTTACCTGGGTCTTCAATACGAAATCAGGTATTTTTTCATTTCGGGCGAAATCGGCTACTTGCGTGATCTCAGCAATCAGCGCTGGAGAAACAATGGCGATTATATTGGTACCGCTGCCAAATTATCCGGGCATCAAAGCTATTGGAATGTAGGTGCAGGTTTCTGCATACCCCTATTCACAATGACGAGCAGGGAGGGAGAGTTGTAATGAAAAATGGTTTTTTACTGTGTTGCTTCACCCTTGTCTCGTTCAGTGCCCTGGCTCAAACTGCCGGTAACCCTAAAATTTTCAATCCCGAAGAAAACGACAATTTCGCCGGTTTTGAATTGCTCGATCATACCCTTGCAGGTAAAAGGGTGATTATGACCGGTGAAAACCATTCCTACACCCAGTTCAACGCCCGTTTGGAGTTGAAAATTCTGCGGTATTTAAACAAAAATGCCGGTTTTCGCAATTTTGTGCTGGAGCTGGGGCCGGCAAGGGCCAATTTCGTAAACCGCTACATCAACAATGCCGATACCATGGCCGAAAAACACCTCAGGGCAACCACCTCGGCAACCTATATGGAGTTGTTTGAAAGTCTCAGAAAATGGAATTTGAGCCTTGCCGATTCAAACAAAATTAAGGTTTATGGCATTGATGTGGAACGATTCAACGATCTGCCCCTGATGCGACTGTCAGAAATTTTGCCCGATGAAAATATCCCTGCAGATATTCGAACTGGTGTCGATGCCATTCACAGCGCCTCGGCATGGTTGCTGGCTTCCGGGTTAAAAAACAATGACGAGTCGGGAACATCCATGTGGATTCGGTCGGGTGAACAACCTTTTCGCATTCAGCAAAGTATCAAACGGTTTATCCGCTATTACGACAGTCTGAAACCCTCTTTTGACCGCTGGCTTGGAGTTGAAGCCCCCTCTGTGCAGCAGGCTGTGGGCTGGCTCAGGGAATTTGTGCTTTGGAACGCCCTCGAAAATCAATCAACCCAATATGTGTGGCGCGAAGAGAACATTTACCGCAACATTATAGCGCTGCTCAATGCCATGCCGGAAGAAAAGTTTTACGGTCAGTTCGGCCGCTGTCATACCTCCTATTCAGAGCAAAATGGCAATTGTGGCTGGTATGGTTTCAACAGCGTCATTCGCCGCTTAAAAACCCGCTATTTCAAAAGCGATACAGCCCTGCTTTCCATCGGTATTTTTTACAATGGACTTTACGATCAACCAGTCAGGCAGGATGTAGAAAGCCGTGAAGTGGAAGCACTGCAGAAAAAGGCCTTTAACCGCGAGTTGAACATTTTTGATCTTTCAGATCCTGAAACGGATTTGCCCTTGTTGCAGTCCATGTTTTCGTACATTTTGCTCAACAGCAATTACCCTTTGGGAAAAACCGATTCGATTAAAAAGAAAAACGATACACTAATTCGTGTTAAGTACGCCGCTGCCGGGTCTGTGTCATACTTCTTTGGTGCTTCAACGGGCATTTTCAACCGCGATGCACTGTCTCGTCATTTGAATGAAAACGGCATCGGCACTCCCTCCATGGAAATAAACAGCTTGTGGCGGTTTGGCTCCATTTTTCAGCAAGGAATGGGCTATTTTTCAATGGAAGGATCCTTAATAGGCAAAAGGCTGCTTGCCAATGTTGATACCGCCAAATACCGCTATGGTTGTGGTCAGGCTCAATTTGAAGCGGGGGCCCAACTCATAGGCAAAAAGCACTTTCAACTGTTGTTTGGCGCCGGCGCATTCTGGGGCAGGGAAATGTTAACCCGCGAGAAAATCGCCGGCATATTCAGCTACAATCCCTCAGGCACATTATCTATGGTCAATCACGCGGCAGGTTTGCTGTTAGGCAGTAAAATGATGGTAACAATAGGACCGTCTTTTGGCTTTGGCCTGGGCGCCCAGTATCAACGAGATTTGAGTGAAGCCAAATGGCATGAAAAAAGCAGTAAACAACCCTATTCCCCAAATTCACTCAATACCAACCTCAGCGGATTTATTTATTCCGCCTGGTTTCAATTTAAATTCTATCTGGAATAAAGCATGAGAGAACTGATACAAAACATTCCCAACGCCTTGACCTTAGGCAATCTCGCCTGCGGCTGCATCGGTATTGAAAGGGTTATGGCCGGTGATGTAAACACTGCCTTTTGGCTGATTTGCATTGCCGCAGTACTCGACTTTTTTGACGGTTTTACTGCCCGGCTACTCAAAGCCGACGGAGAAATGGGCAAACAACTCGATTCGCTGGCAGATTTGGTCACATTTGCCGTGTTGCCAGGTATAGTTTTATTTCATTACACGATGAAATTTGAGTATTGCATGCCCAATGGTTTTTGCAGCAGCCGTTATGCCTGGCTGGCGTTACCTATAGCCGGTGCCTGGCGTTTGGCAAGGTTCAATGTTCAAAACAACACTTCGGGACATTTTACCGGGGTTCCCACACCCATTACCGGGTTGGCGTTTGCTTCGCTGATTCCTGCGCTTGAGCTCGCCGGAAGCAGTTCTTTGGTCAACCTTTACAGCGGTTTTTATTTTCTTACCATGGGTCCGGTTATTGCCGCATACCTCATGGTTTCCGATTTTGAAATGCCTGCCCTGAAATTCGGCAAAGGCAAGTCGTTTGCGGTTTGGCAGTGGGTAATACCATGCATTTGGATTGTTTCTGTTGTCATTTTCGGCTATGCTTCGGGGCCGCTTATCTATCTGGGATATGTAATCCCCTCAATTATTGCGAACTTTGCAACAAATAAATCAAATGGCTAAAGTTGGAATCATCATGGGCAGCGACAGCGATCTGGCAGTGATGCAGGACGCCGCCCGCATGCTCGAGTTTTTCGATGTGTCGTATGAACTGACCATTGTTTCGGCACACAGAACCCCTCAGCGCATGTTCGATTATGCGAACAAGGCGCATGAACGGGGTATAAAAGTCATCATTGCCGGAGCCGGCGGAGCTGCGCATTTGCCCGGAATGGTGGCAAGCATCACCCATCTTCCTGTAATTGGGGTGCCGGTGAAAAGTGCCAATATGAATGGGCTTGACAGTTTGTACAGCATTGTGCAAATGCCTCCGGGTGTTCCCGTAGCTACTATGGCCATTAACGGAGCCAAAAACGCAGGCATTATGGCAGTGCAGATTCTTGCCGCGCAGGATGAAAACATGGCGCAAAAGGTAAAAGATTACAAGGCGCGTATTCATGAAGAGGTGATTGATAAAGCTAAGCGAGTAGAGAAAATCGGGTATGAAGACTACCTGAACAAACAGGATTTGCTGTAAGCGGCCATGATTATTGTTGGCGATGTACTGTTGTCGGAAGATATTCTGGAAAAGAAATTCGCCTGCCAACTGCAAAAATGCCACGGTGCCTGTTGTGTGCAGGGCGATGCCGGCGCACCACTTGAATCGGAGGAAATAGATACCATTCAGCAGGAATTGAGTGCAGTTCGTCCGTTTCTGGAATCAACTGCATTGCAAAGCATAGATCAAAACGGATTTTATGAAACCGATAAAAGCGGTGAGGCGGTAACCCGCTGTATGCCCGACGGTGAGTGTGTTTTTGTGGTTTACGAGGGAAAAACCGCGGTTTGCGGCATTGAAAAAGCCTGGCTGGCAGGTGCTTCCTCTTTCCGCAAACCGATAAGTTGCCATTTGTACCCCATTCGTGCCAAAAAATACGGCGAGTACATGGTAATGAATTACCACAACTGGGAGATTTGCAAACCGGCCTGCGTAGCGGGAGAAGAACAAAAACTGCCTGTGTATCGGTTTTTGAGGGAGGCGTTGATTCGCAAAAAGGGCGATGAATGGTATGGGGAGTTGGAACAAGTGGCATTCTCCTGGGCAAAACAAAAAAACGGGTAAAGAAAAATCACCCTTATCTTCGCTTCATGGGGCGCATTTTGGCATTTGATTATGGTTTAAAACGGACAGGACTGGCTGTTTCCGATCCGATGAAAATCATTGCCACACCCCTGGGCGCCGTTGAAACGGCTACCTTGCATACCTGGCTGAGCAATTACCTGGCCTCCGAGCAGGTTGAATCTTTTGTGGTGGGCATTCCCACCCGCCTTAGCGGTGCCGATACACACGCCACTGTACCCGTTCATCAGTTTATTGAAAAACTGAAGGCGCTGTACCCTGAAATACCCGTTTATACTATCGATGAAAGACTAAGCAGTCGCGAGGCCAGGCGCAGTATTGCAGAATCGGGTGTAGGCAAAAAGAAACGCGAGGATAAGAAATTACTTGACACGGTCAGCGCTACCCTAATTTTGCAAACACACCTTCAACGAATCTCATGATTTTGCCGGTTTACGCCTACGGGCACGCAGTGCTGAAACAAAAAGCTGAGGATATTGGCCCTGATTATCCCGCTTTGCAGGAACTCATTGCCAACATGTTTGAAACCATGTATGCCAGCAATGGTATTGGTTTGGCTGCGCCACAAATTGGACTGGGCATCAGGCTTTTTATTACAGATGGTTCGGCAATTGAGGACATCAAGCCCGATGGGTTTAAACAGGTGTTTATCAATCCGGAAATCATTGAAGAATTTGATTACAAATGGGATTATGAGGAAGGTTGTTTGTCCATTCCACATGTTCGCGCCGATGTAAACCGACACAGCAAACTGGTTATCCGTTATTTCGATGAGCATTTTAAGGAACACACCCATGAATTTGAGGGTATGGCGGCTCGCATCATTCAACACGAATACGATCATCTGCAAGGTATTTTGTTTACCGATAGAATTAATCCGTTGAAGCGCACCATGCTTAAATCGCGCTTACAAAATATTAGTATTGGCAGGGTGAATGTTTCGTACAAAATGAAATTCCCCAAAAAATGAATTCAACCGGTAACATACCGGCAAAAACCAAACCAGCATTTCGCTATTACTGGCTGTTGATGAGGCCGGCCAATCTGGGTATCATCCTCCTCACCATGACCTTATTTATGTTTCACGCGGCTGAATGGAACATCAAGGACATTCGCTGGCCTGAATCGCTGACCGTGATTTTGGCCGTGCTGTTTGTGGCGGCAGGCGGATATGTGATCAATGATATTTTTGATATTGAAGAGGACATTATCAACAAGCCGGAGAAACGCATTATTGCCAAGCACTTGAGTGTGCGAAGCGGAAATCTGTTTTATGCATTTTTATTGATATCCTCGCTGATTGCCGGTTTTGCAACGGGTTGGGCTATGGGTTTGTTGTGTATTGTGATGAATGTGCTGTTGTATTTCTATGCCAGCGATTTAAAAGGCAGCAACCTGTGGGGCAATTTGCTGGTTTCGTTTATGAATGGCATGGTGGTTTTTACTTCGGGCTGGGGCGCATTGAAAATTTTTAACGGCTATTTTGCCGAATATGCACTGATGGCTTTTCTCATAACGCTGGCCAGGGAAATTGTGAAAGATATGGAAGACATTGAAGGCGACAGGTCGCAGGAATACGAGACTTTCCCGATTGCATATGGCATGAACAAGGCAGTGTGGTTAGGTATGTCTGTACTTACCGCACTCAATGTGCTAATACTGTTGATTATGGTGCTGGCGGGTTCGCTGTGGTTTAATTTGTACATGATTGCGGCCGTTATTCTGCCGGTTTTTTATTTTTATTACAGTTTGCTCAGTGCCGGTGAAAAAGCTGATTACAGCCGATTACAAAAGCAAATGAAACTGCTAATGGTTACCGGGCTGTTGTCGGTTGTGCTGATATGATTTTTGCTTAGCGAATGAGGGTAACACTGCCCGAAATGTACTGCTTTTTGCCACCTGCCAATTGTACATAAAGTTGCCAGAAATAAGCACCATCGGGGCAAATTGCTCCACTTACCGTTTTTCCGTTCCAGCCTCTGTTCGGGTCGCTGCTTTCAAACAATTTTTCGCCCCAGCGATTGAATACTTTGAGGTTAGAATTGATTACGCCGTTGCCAATGAAATTGAAGATTTCATTCAGGCTGTCACCATTGGGAGTGAAAACATTGGCCATTCGAATGCCGTCTTCTTCAACAACAGTAAGAATGGATGAAAATGTATCGGTGCAACCGGTAAGGCTATCGGTAACGCGCTGTAAAATGGTGTATTTGCCCGCAATGGTTTTTACAAAAGTGGTAGAAGCAAGCCTTACACCCTTTTCGAACCACTCGTTTTTGAGTGGTTTTATGCCGTTCGGTTTTAAGGAGACGGAGGTTCCTTCTAGCACGGTTGCAGCGGGAATAAATGAGAAGCCTGCATCCGGATTGGGGTAAACAACCACCGTTTTGCGAGTTGAATCACGACAAAAGCCCGCCCGTTGAGTGTAAATAATGCTGTAAATACCAGGCGGTGAAGGCCAGAAAGCAGGGGTTGAAGACAGTTGCAAAATTGATTTAAAAACACCGCCTTTGCTTTGGGGAATGAGATAAACACTGTCTTCATTTTCGCAGATGCTTGTATCGGACAAGGTAAAAGCGGTGGACGGTAACCTCACAAATCGTGCAAGGGTGGTGTCGTTTCCTGCCGAACAGGTTCCATTGGCTTTTACAATAAAGCGAACCACCGTATCGGAAGTTGCGGGCACATAAGTGGTTTGGAAAAGTGTGTCGTTGCTCAGGTTGCCTTTGCCGTTGACGGCTATCCATTTGTAACCCCAGGTACCGCCCGAGGCTTTGAGTTGGACGGTTTTTGAGCCGCAAACGATGGTGTCTCGTCCGGCATTGATTTTGCCGGAAACATTGATATTAAAGGTGATTTTGGCAATGCTGCTGGTTTTGCAGTTGAAAGCCCACAGTTCGGCTGCTGCGCTGCCAGTTTGTGGGTAAAAGCGGGTAATGAGTGAGGTTGTGTCGCTGAAACGGCCGTTTTTACTGCGCCAGACGAAGCAATCTGCTCCTTCCACCAAGCCGGTGAGTAGCGCCGAATCGCCATTACATAGTGTGGTATTTGCCGGCGGCAGAATGGTGGTTTTGAGGGTTTTGTTGGGCACTTGACAGGCGTTGTTTTTGTACGAGGGGTTTCCTTGTTCGTCGAAATCTACTGTGGCACCGTCTTCGGCTCCTTTT
>CANHCW010000017.1 GCA_947459165.1 Flavobacteriales bacterium | reverse complement strand
CTTTTCTTTGCATATTTGTTTAAACAAATTTATGGGGCAATAATGAAAATACAAAACCCCGCAATAAAATGTTAAAAAGTGTTTCCCATGCCCTTTGATTGAGGGTGTAAATTTGAAGCTTGTATGAATTTTTCAGATCATCACGATAATAATGAGATTCCTCCATACTTAGAGAAATTGAATGAGCCACAGCGCGAAGCCGTGATGCATACTGAAGGCCCGTTGATGATTATTGCCGGAGCCGGTTCAGGCAAAACCCGGGTTTTAACTTTTCGCATTGCGCATATTTTAAAGCAGGGATTCGATCCCTTCAGCATACTGGCACTTACATTTACAAACAAAGCCGCCCGTGAAATGAGAAACCGAATTGAGTCGCTTGTGGGTCCGGCGGCTAAAAGTTTGTGGATGGGTACATTTCACTCGGTTTTTGCACGAATTCTGAGACAAGAAGCCGAAAAACTGGGTTACCCTTCGAACTTTACCATTTACGATTCTGATGATAGCAAAAGTTTGCTGAAATCCATTGTGAAGGAAATGAACCTTGACGAAAAGGTTTATAAACCGGGAATGTTGCTGGGCAGAATAAGCACAGTTAAGAACAACCTCATTTCTGCGCGGGCTTATTCGGAGGATGAAAGTCTGGTGAACGAAGACAAGCAGGCCAACCGCGGCAAGTTTGCCGATATTTACAGGCAATATGCAGCCCGTTGTTTTAAATCGGGGGCCATGGACTTTGATGACATTCTGATCAACACTTACATTCTGCTTGACAGGTTCCCCGAGGTTTGTCATCGCTGGCAGCACCGTTTTCGATTTGTAATGGTGGATGAGTATCAGGATACCAACAGGGTGCAGTATTTGATTACCAAGACTATTGCAGCGGTGCACCAGAATATTTGTGTTGTGGGTGACGATGCACAAAGCATTTATGCATTCCGCGGCGCAAATATTCAAAACATCCTGAATTTCAACCGCGATTATCCGGATGTTAAAACCATTAAACTGGAGCAAAATTATCGCAGTACACGCAACATAGTGAATGCAGCGGGAAGTGTGATAAAGCACAATCGCAATCAATTACAAAAGGAGGTGTGGACTTCGAACGAAACAGGTGAGAAAATTAAGGTTGTTCGTTCCGCTACCGACAGCGACGAAGCCCGTTTTGTGGCACAGAATATTTTTGAGGAGAAGAACCGTGAGCATTTGCCCAACAAGGCGTTTGCCATTTTGTACCGCACCAACAGTCAGAGCCGTCCTTTTGAAGAAGCATTCCGCCGAATGGGAATTGATTACCGCATTTATGGTGGAATGAGTTTTTATCAGCGAAAGGAAATTAAAGACTTGCTGGCTTACTTAAGGCTAACGGTGAATCCGAATGATGAAGAGGCACTGAAACGGGTAATTAATTATCCCACAAGGGGCATTGGAGACACCACCATCAACAGGCTTTTATTTTTGGCCGGAGAGAACAAGGCAAGCACCTGGGAAATTGTTTCAAATGCACGGCAATATCCCGATTTGGGGGCAGGCGCCGGCAAGGTGGAGAATTTCGCCATGATGATGAAGAGTTTTATGGCCATGCTGCAGACCCACAATGCCTACGAACTGGCCATGCACATTGCTAAACAAACCACTCTTTTGAAGGTGTTGTATGAAGACAAAACGGTGGAGGGAATCAGCAAGTATGAGAACCTTACTGAATTGCTGAACGCCATACAGGAATTTTCAGAAGATGATGAAAGCGAAAAGGAAAAGAGCTTATCCAATTTTCTTGAAGAAGTGGCATTGTTCACCGATGATCAAAAAGACAAAGATCCCGACAGGGATTGTGTTACGCTTATGACCATCCACAGCAGCAAGGGATTGGAGTTTCCCTGCGTGTACATTGTGGGAATGGAGGAAAATTTGTTTCCGGGACAGATGTCGTTAACAAGCCGCGCCGACCTGGAAGAAGAAAGACGCTTGTTTTATGTGGCCATTACCCGAGCTGAAAGAAAATTGAGTTTATGCTATGCCACAAGTCGTTTTAGGTATGGCAGTTTGTTGCCCTGCGAACCCAGCCGCTTCATAGATGAAATCAGCAACGAGTTTTTGGATATGAATTTAGCAGGCATGAAGAAGGAAAATCCGCTGACCCGTTTTTATTCTCAAAGAACGCAGCAGCCCAACAATCCGGTTACCCGAGCAGAATCACTTCTAAAACCCAATCCATTGCCGGAAAAACCCGTGCCACCTGCCGACCCCAATTTTGAGGCAGGCGACATCAGCGGATTAAAAGAAGGCGACATCGTTGTTCACCAGAGGTTCGGGCGGGGAAAGGTAACGATGCTTGAAGGAGATGGTGACAACCGAAAGGCAACCATTTTCTTTACCGGCCTGGGCGAAAAGAAACTGGTATTGAAATTCGCGAAAATGCGGATTGAGTAAGCTGCAGTTTAATGAACGGTATTTGGATCAGTTTCCAGACCTGTCCCACCACTGCTTCCCCCATTCATCGCTTCTCCCCTGCTTTTTTCTCTTCCGAAAGTCAAGTTGATACCAAAGCGCACACTCACATTGCGAGTTCTGTCAATGAGAACGGGAGCTATTAAATTTTCGGTATTCAGAAACATTTGAACAGCACCCAAATTGGCTACAGCGGTTAAGCCGGGGTTGAACAAGGCCCTGTTGTAAAAGTTATTGGTGATATTGAAACTGAGCATTTTGAACGGACGATAATAAAGGCCAATGGTTACACCGGGGTAAAACCTGCGGTTATAAAAATCGGCGTACACCAAACCATTTAGATGAAGGTTCTTCCTGAGTTCAACCGATGCCCCAAAAAACAATTCTGTACTGAGAGTGGTTCGGAAATTGCGGGAAATCGTATCGACGCCAAATTTCTTCAAAAGGGTATCACCTAAATTTTTAAAATACCCTTCAACATCCGTAGCCGTATCGCCAGAGGTAATGTGTAATCCATCGAAAATAAAAGCTTCATTTTGCTTTTTAGAAACTATGCTCACATTGTTTTGTCGCCAGTTGATGTATCCAAAATCGTTCAGCCCTGCCGATAGTGTTACTTTTTTTTGTGTTTTCCATTCAACACCCAGATCCAGAGCAAAACCTTTATTTCGAATGCCTTTGAATAAATTTTGAGCATTGAAATCCTGATTTGCGCTATCGGAAGTGGGAATTAGCGGAAACAAGGCGCTGGAAGTATTCAATTCCACATCGCTGGTAATCACATACGCATAATCTTCAGGCCTTGTGGTAATTTGAAAACCGGTGTTTTTCAGTTCCACCAGATTGATTCCCTGCAATGCTTTTATTCTTCCTCCGACAATTAAATTTTTGTGCAGATTGTAAGAATATCCCAAAGCATACTCGCGGTAGTGCAATGCATCAAGAGAAAAGCGCAGGTCGAAGTTTCGCCCGAGATTCGGACCGCCATTTCCCTCTATAAGAAAGCTGAACAAATCTTTGGGATACCCAAATTTCACACTGATTTTTTCTGCGATGTGCGCATTGAAAAAGTGTTTGCCAGCTTTAAATCCAAATGAAAGCCAGGTTTGATCGGCTTTCACACCGATATAGTTCACCTTGTTGAATACATCAACAAGCCTATTCAAATCAACAACCACAGAGGTATCAGCCGGGCGGTTGGCCAAAACGCCTGAAAGTGAACGAAGATTGAATCCCGAGTTGGTGTACTGCACACCCAGATTACTCAATCCGGGCATACCGATATACCATTTGCAATCAGGGCGCAGAGCTGCGTTTAGTGAACTTCGCTGAGGTAAACTTTGGGTATGGTAGGTGCTGAAACTTTGCTGAGCATTGGCAGCGGCTCCAATCAAAACAGCCAAAAGCAGAAACAGATTAGATTTTTTCATCGATTCTCAATTTTGCTTCTACACCCAATTTCAATTTAAGTTTTTGACCCGCCGTAATGCGCACCGGAACCTCTGTTCCGGAATAAGTTGAAGTGGGAATCCATGCCCTATATCGTATTCGATTCGACTTTAAAATATTGTCAATGCGTTTGTTATAGAAAAACAGATCTAGGTTTTCTCTGGAAGGTGAAATCACCTCCCCGTTTGCATCTACCGTGGCTTGTTTTACGATGTAGCGAAAGGGCTCAATCAAGGAATCGAGCACATTGTTAAAGCTATCCAGGAAATAGGCCTGCACACCTGCTCCAATCGGCATTCCGTTTTCGATAAAGAACTTGATATTGATCCATTCGACATAATCTGCCTCTTTGCCAATGTTAAAATCAACTTTACTCGTGTCTTCAATCACCAGGTTTTTGGTGGTTAGGAAAAAAGGCAGTTCAAGAGCCACCTGCATATTCAGTGCGCTTTCATCCCAGATGAAATTTCGGGGAGAACCTGCGCCCATTGGATTTGGGACAGCTGAAATGCCATATTGCAAGTACCAGGGTTCGTCCTTGGCCAAATCGGCCACATTGCTGCCGGTAGCTTTGGTGATGTAAACCGAATCTTTTTGTTGCTGCGGGGATGCGCCTTGAGCTAAATTCTGCAATTTGCCGGTGGGTGAATATCCGTTCAATGGCTGAGACAAGCCGGATGCGGTAATAAAATTCAGCGTAGAAATCTGATATCCGGTTTCAGCACCGATTGAGTTGGTGAATTTGATTTTAACCCGCGCATCTCTGAAATTAATCAGACCTTTGATGATGCCACTTGAAAACAAATTGAGGTCGAGTGAATCGTTTACGGTTAGCAGGGGCTGTTGACCAAAGTATCCATTCAATTTGCGGTATTTCATAGCAGTAAAAATCTGCAAATCAAATTTGTCTGATGTACTGGCTGTGCCACCTTTGGTCAGGTCTAATTCTACTAATACCCTAAATTGATTGTAGCCCAGACTACCTGCCGACAGATTTATTCTGTCGGAAATTCCCGCCGCATGTGTATCCGTTATTGTGGATCCTGAAAAAAGCGATGTGTAGTTTTTTTCCAGAGAAACTCCATTGACTTTCCAATCAGGAAATATCAATTTTACTGAACCGGTGTGGGATGAAGTATTTTTAAAAATCAGGTCTAACCTTCCTGATTTTAGCCAGGCCGAGTCAAACTGCATTCCGGCAGGAACGGTAAAGGTATGTAACAGATTTCTGCTTATTTTAATGCTGCCTGATGAATTCAATGTTGCCACTTCTGCCGGGGTTAGGGTTAAGGAGTTGGTTAGATTTTGATCAGGAATTTGAACAAGATCTTCGCCTTTGAGTGTGGCATGTTCATTTTTAAAAGCAAGAAAAATGTTTTTGTCGGGCATTACTCCCAGCAGACCAAAATCGGCTATTCCAACGGCATCATCGATATTCAAATCGGCATTCAGCAAGGGAACAGCATATGTTCCATTCCATTTAACTCGGTTTATTTTTTTAAACCGCCCCAGAGGATCTTTGCTGCAAGCTGCGAGCAGTAGGAGCATGCAGGGGATAATGATTTTTTTCATAGGAAGGAATGCAAAGTTAGTCAGTCATACCATTTTTCAGGGGTGATTGTAACAATTATTTAGGTGAATAGCGTTTTGATTTTTAGCGATTAAACTTCGGCAACATTTGGTTTTGAGAGTATTTTTTCTTTATTTCGCGCCCCCGGATTTAGGAGACCCGGGACTTAAAAAAACAAAAAGACAATGGCAACAAAAATCAGATTGCAAAGACATGGCCGGAAGAAACGCGCTTTCTTCCACATCGTGGTGGCGGATTCGCGTGCTCCTAGGGATGGCCGTTTTATCGAGAAAATCGGTACTTACAACCCTATCACCAATCCTGCAACTATTGACATTAACCTGGACAAAGCAGTTCAGTGGATGGAAAACGGTGCTCAACCCACCGACACAGCGAGAGCAATTCTCAGCTACAAAGGAGTTATGTACAAAAGGCACCTGCAAATTGGTGTTAAAAAGGGTGCATTAACTCAAGAGCAAGCTGACGCAAAATTTGCAGAGTGGCTGGAATCTAAAGAATCGAAAGTGGGTGCCAAGCGCGACTCACTGGCTCAGGCTCGCAACAACCAAAAAGCCGATGCCATGCAGGCAGAAGCGAAGAAGCGTGCCGCTATCGCCGCCAAGGTACTGGCCAAAAACAGTGCTTTGAGTGAAGAGGCAAGTTCAGAAGAAACTGAAGCTGCTGAAGAACATAGTGCCGAAGCTGAAGAGCAGGTTGTTGAAAATTCAGCTGTTGAAGAGACTTCAAACGAAGAAACTGCAACCGAAGAGGCACCTGCAACAGAGGAAGCACCTGCCACTGAAGAAGCTCCTGCTGAGGAATCGGCAAGCGAAGAACCTGCAGCTGAGCCTGAAGCTCCTGCCGCAGAAGAAGAAAAACCTGAATAAGGTACAGATGATTCCGCCGCTGAAAGCCATAGGGCGGATTTCAGGAAAACACGGTTATCGTGGAGAACTGAACATTGAAATTGATTTTGATGAGGCCATCAAAGGGCTGAAAAAAGGGAACTACCTGTTTGTTGAATTCGACGAAAAAGGGGTTCCCTTTTGCATTGAATCTGTTTCTGGCTCAGGCAAAATCATCAAATTAATGGATATTGACAATGAAGATGCCGCGCAGGAACTTGCAGGAAAGGTTATCTTCCTTGAGGCAAAGGGAATTCCCAAAACAAAAAAAACATCGTATGAAGGATTAACCGGTTTTACTGTTAGGGACAGCAACAGCAATTTTGAGGGTGTGATTGGCGCCGTGGAGGAATACCCGCAAGGTTTGATGCTATTGGTTGTAAACGAAGGAAAGTCGCACCTTATTCCAGCCGTTGAAAACTGGATTGAAGAAATAGATGAAATAAAAAAGGTAATTTTGATGAGATTACCGGAAGGACTAGCGGAAATTTGAATCAGTTGCTCAGAATTGACATTATATCGGCCGTGCCGGGTTTGCTGGAAAGTCCGCTGGGATTAAGCATCCCCAAAAAAGCCATTGAAAAAGGACTGGCTGAAATTCATCTTCATAACCTTCACGAATATGGTTTAGGCAAATACCGGCAAATTGACGATTATCCTTTTGGTGGTGGAGCAGGCATGGTGCTGATGGCCGAACCGCTTGGCACTGTTATCGAAAAACTGAAAGGAGAACGACATTATGATGAGATTATTTACACGAGTCCTGATGGAGAACCATTCAACCAAAAAACAGCAAACTCACTTTCACTAACCCAGAATTTAATGATCATTTGCGGACATTACAAAGGCATAGATCAGCGGATTCGGGATTTGTATGTAACCAAAGAAATTTCGATGGGCGATTTTGTATTGAGTGGAGGTGAAATTGCAGCGGCAGCCATTGTAGATGCAGTGGTAAGACTTATTCCGGGGGTTTTGGGCAATGAAGAAAGTGCGCTTTCCGACAGCTTTCAAGATCAACTGCTGGCCCCTCCCCTGTATACAAGACCTGAAGAATATAAAGGATTGAAGGTTCCCTCTGTTTTGGTAAGCGGCGACCATGGGAAAATTGCTGCCTGGAGATTGGAACAATCCATAGAAAGAACCAAAAATTTAAGACCTGACTTAATAAAAGACGATATTTAAAACCCATTTACCCCTGATGAAATTGAAATTAAAAAGACCTTTGGTTGTATTTGATTTAGAAACAACCGGAGTGAACCCCACAACGGATAGAATTATTGAAATCTGCATGCTGAAGGTTTTTCCGGAAGGTCATGAAGAACTGAGAACCTACCGCATCAATCCAACCGTTCCCATTCAGGAACAGGCCACTGCAGTTCATGGCATTACCGATGCTGATGTGGCAGATAAGCCTACTTTTAAAGACCTGTGTAATGAGATTAACAACTTTTTAAAAGAGTGCGATTTTGGCGGTTTCAACAGCAACAAATTTGACTTTCCGATGCTGGTGGAAGAATTTTACAGAGCCGGAGTAGAATTTGAGGTAGAAAAGAGAAAGTTCATAGATGCACAGCGCATATTTCACTTTAAAGAACCCAGAAACCTGAAGGCAGCTTATAAATTTTACTGTGATAAAGATTTGGAAAATGCCCATAGCGCTGAGGCAGATACTTTGGCTACCTGGTCGGTTCTGAAAGCACAGCTTGAACGATACGATGACATCCCAAATGACATTGAGGGGCTTCACAAAATGAGTGGACAAAACAACCTGGCCGATTTAGCCGGGAGGTTCATTTACGATGACAAAAGGGAGGTCATTTTTAACTTTGGCAAACACAAAGGTCGGGCAGTGAAGCAGGTTTTAAGGGATGAGCCCGGATATTACGGCTGGATGATGGATGGCGATTTTCCGCAGCAAACCAAACAGGTTTTAACCAGAATTCGCCTCAGTATGCGCGAGGAATGAGCAAAACAGGGCACCTTTTCAAATCATGGATTTTATTTGAAGACAACGATTATGTTGTGGTGAACAAACCTGCGTTTGTTCCATCGGTGCATGAAAGGGGAAAACAAACCCACATTTCTGTGTTGGAATTAGCCAGGGAAATTTATCCTGAATCGACCTTGTGCCACAGACTTGACCGAGAAACAAGCGGGGTACTCGTTATTGCTAAAAATGCCGAAGCATACAGAAACCTAAGTTTGCAATTTGAGCACCGGAAAGTGGAAAAAATTTATCACGCTATGGTGGAAGGGCATTTCCAATTCGATGATACACTGGTTGATTTACCCATTAACAGCGAACATCCGGGAAGGGTTAGAATTGACAAAACAGGGAAACCCTCGGCAACTTTTTTCAAAACTCTAAAAGTATTCAAACATTTCAGCCTGATCGAGTGTCAGCCTGTAACCGGCAGAATGCATCAGATCAGGGTACACCTTGAATCGCAAAATGCCCATATTCTTGGCGATGAACAATACGGTGGAAGGCAGTGGCATTTATCAGAGATCAAACGCAAACACAAAGGCGAAGACGGCCCATTGATGAAACGATTTGCCCTTCATGCCGCAGTGATTGCTTTTCGTAATATGAATGGTGAAATTTTAGGAGTGGAGGCACCCTACCCGAAAGACATGGAGGTGTTGCTTAAACTATTAAATAAGTACGATGCTCTGTGAAAACTAGGCTGGGTTTCATACTGCTTGTTTTTTTTGGCTCAGCCCTTTCTCTTGCTCCTCGCTTCAAAGGAATTGCTGAAACAGACGAGGCCGGATTGGGCAGAAAATTATTCTTCGACCGCATGCTTTCATTGGATTACAGCATCAGTTGTGCTGACTGTCACAGACCTGAAATGGCATTTTCCGATTCTATCGCACTTTCAAAAGGCATTAACGGCAGAGCCACAAAACGCAATGCCCCTCCCCTGACGAATTTGGGTGGCAGACCTTATTTCTTTTGGGATGGCAGGGTTGAGACTTTGGAGGCGCAGGTATTTCATCCCATACAAAACCCTGATGAAATGGGAATGAGTCTTGTTGAGCTTAACAGGCGGTTGCAGGCAAATGAAGAATATACAAAGTTGTTCAGTCAGGTTTATGGCTCGCCTCCTGACTCGAAACTGGCGGCGAAAGCCATTGCGGCCTTCGAAGAAACGCTGGAAACAGGAAATTCACCTTTTGACCGCTTCATGGAAGGAGATTCATCGGCCATCAGCGCAGCAGCAATGCGGGGACGAGAAATTTTTATGGGAAAAGGGAGGTGTTTCGATTGTCATTTCAGTCCGGATTTTACGGGTGATGAGTTCAAAAACATCGGTTTGTTTAACGGCAAAAACCTGAACGACAGCGGACGATTCAGAGCCACAGGGAAAGCGGAAGACATCGGAAAATTCAGGGTTCCGGGACTGCGCAACATTGGTTTGACAGCACCTTACATGCACAACGGAATGTTCAAATCGTTGCACGAGGTGATTGAATACTACAACAAACCCGATAAAGTGGTTTCCAACTCAATTAATCGCGATACCACATTTAACAAACCCCTGAACCTCAACAAAAGTGAGAAAAGAGATTTACTGGAATTTTTGAATACACTCAACAGTCCGTCTGCTACAAAACGATAACCTGTGGAAAATCCCGCACACAATCTTCAAAACCGCTGGAAGAAAGAGGGCGAAAAAGCCCGCAATGTTCTGAAACAGTTTAAGAAACGACCGCCCAAAGACCTTGATTTGAAGTTTGAAACAGCACACGATGAAGTTTTTGAGAGTTTTAATTGTTTGGATTGCGGTAATTGTTGCAAAACAACTTCACCCATGTTGTTTGAAAAAGATATTGAAAAGCTTTCAAGATATTTGGGTATAAAGCCGGGAAAATTTGTTGAGGAGTTTTTATTCTTAGACCGCGATGGGTTGTATGCAATGAAAACAACGCCATGCCCGTTTTTAGGCGAAGACAACCGGTGTTCAGTTTACGAAGCCCGTCCAAAAGCATGTCGTGAATATCCGCACACCAACATGAGAAAAATGCATACCCTGCTCGGGCTGGCAGAGAAGAATGTGGTTATTTGTCCTGCTGTGCTTGAAATACTAAAGAAATTGGCTGTTTGAGGGTTATTGATTTTGCCTGCCCTGCGCGCCGAGCCGTATATTTGCAAACTGTTTATGAAGAACATTCGCAACTTCTGCATTATTGCACACATTGACCACGGTAAAAGCACACTTGCAGACCGGTTGCTTGAATACACGGGTACGGTAGACAAAAGGCATCTTCAGGCGCAAACGCTTGATGACATGGACCTTGAAAGAGAACGGGGCATTACCATAAAAAGTCACGCCATTCAAATGAATTATCAACTTGACGGGCAGGATTATGTTTTGAACCTGATTGACACCCCGGGGCATGTTGATTTCAGTTATGAGGTGAGTCGCAGTATTGCCGCATGCGAAGGGGCACTCTTGATTGTTGATGCAAGTCAGGGGATTGAAGCGCAAACCATCAGCAACCTGTTTATGGCTTTAGAACACGGGCTCGAGATTATTCCGGTTATGAACAAAATTGACTTGCCCGGTGCCATGCCTGAAGAGGTGAAAGACGAAATTGTTGATTTGCTTGGTTGCAAAAGAGAAGAAATCATTCCTGCAAGCGGCAAAACCGGTCAGGGCGTTCATGATATTTTGAAAGCCATTGTGGACAGGGTTCCGGCGCCCAAAGGCAACCCCGATGCCCCATTAAAGGCACTCATTTTTGATTCTGTTTTTAATTCATTCAGGGGCATTATTGCATATTACAGGGTATTGGACGGCAGCATTAAAACCGGACAACATGTTAAATTCATGAATACAGGCCTCGATTACCATGCGGATGAAATTGGGGTGCTGAAACTGGAACTTTCACCCAAAAAGGAGATTAAAGCCGGAGATGTTGGTTACATCATTTCAGGAATAAAAGATGCCAAAGAAGTAAAAGTGGGTGATACCATTACCGACCATTTGAAGGCTGCCACAGAAGCCATTAAAGGATTTGAGGATGTTAAACCGATGGTATTTGCGGGAATTTATCCCGTAGATACCGAAGATTATGAAGAACTTCGGGAAAGCATGGCCAAACTGCAACTGAATGATGCCAGCATTGTATTTGAACCGGAAAGTTCTGCGGCACTGGGTTTTGGATTTCGATGTGGTTTTTTGGGAATGTTGCATCTTGAAATTATTCAGGAACGACTGGAAAGAGAATTCGGCATGACCGTTATTACCACGGTACCGAATGTGAGTTACATAGCTTATACCACCAAAGAAGAAGTTATACCGGTGAACAACCCCAGCGACCTGCCCCCTCCGGAAAAAATTGATTATGTGGAAGAACCTTACATCACAGCTTCGGTGATTACAAAATCGGAGTATGTGGGTTCGGTAATGAGTTTGTGTCTCGACAAACGGGGTGTATTGCAAAATCAGATTTACATTACCTCGGACAGGGTTGAAATGACTTTTGAAATGCCACTGGCTGAAATTGTATTTGACTTTTACGACCGCCTAAAAACAATCAGCCGGGGTTACGCCAGTTTCGACTACCACCCGCTTGGTTACAAAGAAAGTAAACTTGTAAAAATGGACATTCTGCTCAACGGAAAACAGGTTGATGCCTTGAGTGCCATTATACACAGAGATAACGCACAGGATTTAGGAAGAAAAATATGCAAAAAACTGCGTGAGCTTATACCAAAGCAGCAATTTGAAATTGCGATACAAGCAGCGATTGGGGCAAAAATCATCAGCAGAGAGAACATTTCGGCCATCAGAAAAGATGTAACTGCAAAATGTTATGGGGGAGATATCAGCAGAAAAAGAAAGCTGCTGGAAAAACAAAAGGCAGGCAAGAAAAGAATGCGACAGGTTGGAAATGTAGAAATTCCACAGAGTGCATTTATGGCTGTTTTGAAACTTGATGAGTAAAATTCGAGGGAAAGGTTGTATATTATGGGGGGAAAATTGATAATATTTTTAACTTTTTATGCTGGAAACTCATCATTTAATGGCTTTGTCACAAGTTCCGGGTCTGGGGCCTGTAGCCGGAAGAACTTTAATTCGCTATTGCGGCACCGCTGAGGCCGTATTCAAGGAAAAAAAGCGCGCGCTGATAAAAATACCCGGCATTGGGAAAACCGTTGTTGACTCGCTTTACCAGAAAGAATGTAGGGAAAAAATTGAAAAAGAAGCGCGGTTTGTTGAAGATCAGAATATCGCAGTCATTCCCTTCAACAATCCTGCCTACCCCGGGCGCCTGAAACAAATAATGAACAGCCCGCTATTGCTTTTTGTTAAAGGCAATGCAAACCTCAACCATCCGCGTATTACAGCTATAGTTGGTACCCGAAAAAACACAGCGCATGGCAGTAAAATCACCGCCGAAATCGTAGGTGGTCTGGGTGCTTATAACAGCATTACCCTTAGTGGGCTTGCATTGGGAATTGATGCTTGTGCCCACCGCAGCAGCGTCGAAAATAATATTCCAACAATCGGCGTGGTTGCACACGGCCTTGATATGATTTACCCTGCAAAACACGCTGCACTGGCAGAGGAAATGGTGGCCAACGGTGGTGCCATCATCAGTGAATGTTTTAGCGGAACTGAATTACATCCCGATATGTTTCCCCGCAGAAACAGAATAGTTGCCGGCCTTTGCGATGCCTTAATTGTTGCCGAAAGTATGATTAAGGGCGGCAGTATGATTACCGCATCCATAGCCCATTCCTACAACCGGGATATTTTTGCCGTACCCGGAAGAAAAAGCGACCGAATGAGTGAAGGATGTAACTATTTAATCAAAAGCCTTAAGGCCGCAATGTGCGAAAGCGCCGAAGACCTGGCTCACGGAATGAATTGGGAAACACCTGGCGGTATTAATCGCAAACAACTGCTGCTATTTGAAAAGTTGAATGAGGCAGAACAACTGGTAGTGGAAAAATTGCAATCTCGGCAGCCAATTCACATTGATCAGCTACTTGAAGAAACCAACCTGCCACTTAGCAAACTAACCATTACACTGCTCGAATTGGAAATGAAATCCATTATAAGCAGTCAGCCGGGAAAAACTTACAGCCTAGGTTAATTGTAAACTTACTTTCTTTTATTCGGAGGACCAGGTTTTTTACCTGTTTGTTTGCTCTTTTGCTGTTGCGCCTTCATAACCTCTTCAAGCCTTTTTGAGAAATTACTCTTCTTCACAGGTTTTTTGCGGGCTTCTGCAATTTGTGAGTGCAATTTGGCATCATCAACCAAACGGCGAATCGCAAACTGCTGGCCAAATGTAACCATGTTACTTACAAAGTAATACCAGGTAAGTCCGCTGGGATATGAATTGAGTACGCCCAGAAATATTACAGGCATGATGTAACCAATCCACTTCATTTGACCGGTAATACCTGAAATTTGATTGTTGAGGTGGGTATAGATTAGCGTTGAAATGGTCATGAGCAAGGTAAACAAACTCACATGACTGCCATAGAACGGTATGTTGAAACCCAAATCAAGAATGCTATCGTATGCACTTAAATCTTTGCTCCACAAAAACGATTCCTGTCTTAGCTCGAACAGAACCGGAAAAAACTGGAACATGGCAAACAGGATGGGCATTTGCAACAGCATGGGCACGCAACCACTCATGGGATTTACGCCTGCCTTTTTGTACAAAGCCAAATTCTCAACCTGTATTTTTTGCATATCATCACCATGCTTGCTTTTAATTTCGTCAATTTCAGGTTTAAGAATACGCATTTTGGCGGTGCTGATATAACTTCGGTAAACAAGAGGCAGAAGTAAAAACTTGATGATGAGTGTGAGTAACAAAATCAACACCCCCATGCTTCCTATTTTCCCCAATAAAAAATTAAACACCGGTATTACCAGCCACCTGTTCACCCAGCCGAAAATTCCCCAACCCAAAGGAACGATGCGCTGAAGCTCGTGATTGGGTAGTCCAACATTGGCGTTTTCGAGTGTTTTATAACTGTTAGGCCCGAGGTAAAAAGCCAAATTCCACTCTTTCTGATCTTCCCCCTTGTAAGGTAAATACAGCTCAGCTCTCATGTCTTTCACCTTGTTGGGAACATTGGTTTCTTTCCATTCGAACCTTGATTCACCGGAGGTAAAGCCGTCTTTATTGATTAATGAGGCGTTAAAATATTGCTGTTTAAAAGACACCCAAAATGTTTTGCCCGGAATTTTATCTGTTTTTTCGGGACTTCTTTCCGAAAGAAATTCAGGGTGCTCATCGGAAGTTTTGTAAACAATGGTAGAGTACTGGCTCTCAAACTGCATTTCCTTTTCCTGTTTGTGCAACAGGGCATTCCACACTAGTTTAAAGTCGGTGTTTACTACATCCGCAGCCAAATTATGGGCTTTAAATTTGTAATCAAGGACAAAATTTTGATTGCCTAGCGAGTAGGTTTGCTCCAAATAACCACCCTTGCCGTTTGATAAGGTAAAAGAAACTTTGTTATCTGTTTTTTGAGACACTTGCCAATCGAAATCAGAGGTGTTCAATACTGCACCCTTTAGGGCGACCTCGTAATGAAAATCGTGGCCCTGTTTTTCCAGCAGAATTAATGCCGAGGAGTCTGCGCGCTTGTATCCATTGAGTTTCACTTCCATCAATCTGCCACCTTTTTTGCTGAAGGTTGCAGTAACAGATTTGTTGCTGATAGAAATGAATGAGTCGCTGCCTCCAAAATTTGGGGCAAAACCACCAAATTTATTTTTCAACTCAGAAGAATCTTTTGCCTGAGTTTTGTTTACGGAAGAATCGGATTTTTCTTTTGCTGACAGCTGCTGTGCAGAAACATCCTTTTGTTTTTTGGCTTCAATTTTCGCCAGACTATCTTGTTTTCTCTGTTCAAGTGCCAGTGCTTCAGGGGACGGCGAAGCCCACCAATAATAACCCACCAGAATGAGAAATATCAGTGAAAACCCTATGATGGTATTGCGATCCATAATATGAGCCGCGAAAATAACCAAATGTAACGGATACCACTATGCGAAAACCCTCTGAATGAAAAAAAGTGTCGTTTTTCAACCTAATTATAGCTTGGCCAAGGGTGTTGCAATCAATTTTGAAATGATGTTGATTAACAATGGTAAAAGAATTTAAAAAACATTACCTTTGCGGCTCGAAAAACCAATATGGCTAACGCTGGAAAAATTTCACAAATCATTGGCGCCGTTGTTGATGTAAGCTTCAACGAAGAAGGCGCCACACTGCCTCAGATTTATAACGCATTGCAAGTAACCAAGGACAACGGTCAGGTTGTTGTTCTGGAAGTGCAGCAGCACCTTGGCGAGAACATCGTAAGAACCATTGCGATGGACAGCACCGACGGTCTCCGTCGCGGAATGCCTGCCATTGACACTTCAAATGCCATATTAATGCCTACTGGCGAAGCAATTCGCGGCCGTCTGCTGAATGTAGTGGGCGAAGCCATCGATGGTATGCGCGCAACTGACAACAGCAATGGACGACCTATTCACGCCAAAGCGCCCACATTCGAAAATCTCAGTACTTCAACTGAACCCTTGTTTACCGGTATAAAAGTTATTGACCTGCTTGAGCCTTATGCAAAAGGTGGTAAAATTGGTTTGTTCGGCGGAGCCGGTGTAGGTAAAACAGTATTGATCATGGAATTGATCAACAACATTGCCAAAGCTTACAGTGGTATGTCGGTATTTGCCGGGGTGGGTGAAAGAACCCGCGAAGGAAACGACCTGCTGCGCGAAATGATTGAATCAGGCGTAATCAAATACGGAAAAGAATTCCAGAAAAATATGGAAGAAGGCGGCTGGGATTTGAGCAAAGTGGATATGGATGAACTGAGCCAAAGTCAGGCTACACTTGTTTTCGGACAAATGAATGAGCCTCCCGGAGCCCGCGCAAGGGTAGCTCTAAGCGGATTGACTGTTGCTGAATATTTCCGTGACGGAGATGGGCAAGGCGCAGGCCGCGATATACTTTTCTTTATTGATAATATTTTCCGTTTTACACAGGCAGGTTCCGAGGTGTCGGCGTTGCTTGGCCGTATGCCTTCGGCTGTGGGATATCAGCCCACACTGGCAACTGAAATGGGTGTAATGCAGGAACGCATTACTTCAACAACCCGCGGTTCAATTACATCAGTACAGGCGGTTTATGTACCTGCGGATGACTTGACTGACCCTGCTCCCGCAACTACATTTGCTCACCTTGATGCGACAACCGTATTGAGCCGTAAAATTGCTGAGTTGGGAATTTATCCTGCGGTGGACCCTCTGGACTCAACCAGCAGGATTTTGACTTCAGAAATTTTGGGCAAAGAGCATTATGACTGCGCACAAAGAGTAAAAGCGTTGTTACAGCGATACAAGGAACTTCAGGACATCATCGCGATTCTGGGTATGGACGAACTTAGCGAAGAAGATAAGCTTGTGGTTCACAGAGCCCGCCGCGTGCAAAGATTCCTTTCCCAGCCTTTCCATGTAGCGGAGCAATTCACAGGAATTCCCGGAGTTCTGGTTGACATTAAGGAAACCATCAAAGCCTTCAATATGATTATGGATGGCGAAGTTGACGAATATCCTGAAGCGGCTTTCAACCTGGTAGGTACCATTGAGGATGCTGTTGCCAAGGGTAAAAAGATGTTGGAAGAAGCTGCTGCGTAATGAATGTTGAAATTCTGACTGCCGACAAAACCCTGTTTACAGGAGAGGCCGATGTAGTAACACTTCCAGGCGTGAACGGAAGTTTTCAGATATTGAACGGGCACGCCCCAATGATCGCAAACCTTGCTAAAGGCAAGTTAAGCATCAAAGGAAATTCAAATGCCGAGTCATTTGAAGTAAATGGCGGTCTGGTAGAGGTTCTGAAAGACAAAGTAGTCGTACTGGTTTAATTATAAGTCAACATAAGAAGAAAAGCCACCCAAAAGGGTGGCTTTTCTTTTTTGTTCAACGAAGTAGAAGAATCATTGAACGATATTTTGTTTAGTTTTTGTCATAAGTTTATCAACAACACAAATGTTCAAAAGCCTTATTGAGAGCAATTAATGTAAACCATATCAATAAGTTAAAACAATAACGAGGAAAATGTTGATTATTTTGTTTAACTTTTGTTTTTGATATTTTACACAAAATATATTGAACAGAGTATTAGTTTTGTTCAACTTTGTTCAAAAATACTATGACAAAACTAAGGAATGAATTTGACACCCTGATGGTAATGGAGCTTCAGCCACTTCGTAACTATGCGTTGTCTTTGACTCACGACATGGACGACACCAAGGATTTGGTTCAGGAAACCCTGCTCAAAGCATTCCGTTACAAAGAACGGTTTGAAGAGGGAACCAATCTGCGCGGCTGGCTTTACACAATTATGAAAAACAGTTTCATCAACAACTACCGCCGCGACAGCAAGAGAAATACTTTTCTCGACAGCACCGACAATACATACTTCATTGATTTACCATCGCACAAAACTGACAACGACGCTGAGCTAAAGTTCATCAGAAAAGATCTTGAGGATGCCATAGATGCTTTGCCATTGGAATTGAAGATAACCTTCACCATGAACGCGGAGGGTTACAAATACCACGAAATTGCTGAAGAGCTGAACATTCCCATCGGTACAGTTAAAACAAGAATTTTTGTTGCGCGCAGAATTTTAAGAGACAAACTGCACCAGTACGGAAAAGAGTTTGGAATGACCGAAGTTCCTGCTTGATTCGAGGATTTGCTTTTTCTACCCTTATTTCGCACAAGGTTTAGTTATACCTGATGCAAAAACTCACTTATCTCATTCTTGATGTTTTGACGATTGCAGGCCCGTTGGCATTGTCTTTCGATAAACGGGTTGCCTTTTTCAAAGACTGGAAATTTGTATTTACCTCCATATTTTTTGTTTCACTGATCTACTTATTGTGGGATGTAATTTTCACTGCCCTTGGAATTTGGCAATTCAATCCAGATTACCTGATCGGCATCAATTTTATCAATCTGCCATGGGAAGAAGTTTTTTTCTTTGTTGCCGTACCTTACGCCTGCTTATTCATATACGCATGCCTTCGACATTACCTGCCTAACTTTCAGCATGAAGGGGCTGCCAGGCTTTTTTCTTACTCCATATTGATTTTCATTGCAGTAGTTGTAGGTTTCAACTACAACAAATTGTATACAGCCGTAACCGGTATTTTTCTCTTTTTCACCATTCTCAATCAGATTTGGGTTACAAAAGGAAATTATCTCAGCCATGTTTATTTATCTTGGATTATTGGCATCATACCTATGTGTGTTGTGAACGGTTTCCTGACGAGTTTACCTATACTGATTTACAACAACACTGAAAATTTGGGAATCAGAGTACACACACTTCCTTTGAGTGACATGAAGTACGGCATCCCAATTGAAGATTTCTTTTACAACCTTCTTTACATGATGCTGATGATCTGGATTTTCGAAACACGGAAAAACCGCAGAAAAATTCACCTAATCACCCCGGTTGCGGATGGGCAATCAGGGGGTTGAACCCGGTGCCGGCGTGGAGCTATTCTTTTCGCTTTCTTTTTTCGCCTTATTGCGCTGATGTTTTCCCCAAGGAAGAGGAAGGTATTTTTCGGGATATTTTTTGATATCTTGTAGCAAACCCTCAACCGATGCGTTGGTTTTTTTCAGTTCCTTCATTAAAGAATCATCCGTAGCCAACTGCCCCAAGGTTCCCTTCCCTTCTTCAATTCCTTTCGTGATTTTCTCAAGCGAATGCAGGGTAGCCTGCAAAGATGAAGCAATTGCCGCAAGCTGAACACTATCGAGTTGACCCGCAGCTCTTTCAAAACTCATCAAGCTCTTTTTGATTGATTTATTGTATTCTGACAGATTGCTTGAAAATGCTCCAACATTGTTCATGGTGCTTTGAATACCGGGTTTTGCACCCGCAAGAACAGACTGTATTTCTAAAATTGCTTCATTCAACGAAGCGAGAACAACGGGCAATTCATCAAAAGCTGTCTTCACTCCAGGGCGTCCTATTAAACTATTCAGCTTATTTAATAAACTATCAGCACCCGAGGCAATGGGGGCTATTTTTTCATTCACCATGCTCATCACATTCTGCGTATAATCGGGCAGAAGCGTATCGCCGTCGAGTGCCATTTTTTTGGAGTTCCCCATCACCAGTTTTAAAGTTGTAGAGCCGAGAATGGCGGATTCGATTTTAACCCTGGAATTGGAAGGGATTTTTATTTCGTTGTACACTTCAATGCGTGCAATGACCTTTCCGGTCTCTACATCCATTGTTTGTTTTTTAAGCTGTCCAATTCTAAAACCATTGAACATTAGGGCCGTATTGTCGGCCAATCCCTGAGCACTGTCGTAGATTACAAAAAACTGCCTTGAGGTGGACAACGGATTGTCTTTACCCACCATGTAATTATAGCCCAAAATAAGCACGGTGATGGCTATGGCGGCCAGTGCGCCCACTTTGGTTTCCTTGGATACTCCTTTAAACATATAGCGATTTCAAATTTAGGTATAAATAAAGCAATTCCTAAAAGTCAGGGTTTGCCGTTTGTGCTGTCTTTAGCTGATGCGGAGGTTGTCTTCCCTTGCTTTTCTATCTCTCGTTTATAGGATTTGATGGCGTAATAAATGCCTTTTGCAATATTCTTCTGACCATCATCGGTTTTCAAGTAACTGCGATCAGATGCATTGGTAAGAAACCCTGTTTCAACCAGAACCGAAGGCATGGCTGTTTGCCAAAGAACGAGAAAACCCGCCTGCTTAACTCCCCTGCTTTTAATTTTCGAAAGCTTTACGGTGTTGTTTTCTACCAGGGTGCTGAACCGAAGGCTTTGCTGAATGAATGCATTTTGCACCAACGAGAAAATAATGTGGCCTTCCGGTGAGTTGGGATCAAAGCCACCGTATTTTTCATTTGACTGATAATTGGCCTCGTATTTAATGGAGGCATTTTCCCGCTTGGCAACATCGAGGTTTCCCTGGGTTTTATGCAAACCCATAAAATAGGTTTCAGACCCTGCAGCGGTTACATTCGTATTGCTGTTGCAGTGAATAGAAATAAATAAATCGGCCTTGTTTTTATTGGCCATGTTGGGCCTTTCCCACAACTCAACAAATTTATCTGTTTTACGGGTGTATAGTACCTGAACATCTTTCAAACTGTCCTCCAGGAATTTTCCGAGTTTCAATGCAATTGACAGGGTAACTGCCTTTTCCCAAATTTCATTGGCACCATTGCAGCCCGGATCTAGTCCACCATGACCTGCATCGATGACAATGGTATTGATTTGATTTACCGGTTTGTGGGGAATGATGACAGCCGCAGGCAACAGCAACAGCAGTAAACTTAGAGACGACCCAACAACTATGCGATTTAGCCCCATTTTTTTCATTTAACGAACATATTCCCTGCCATATTTTAAAGTTGATTTAGCTTTTGAAAAATTTGGCAGAATTTTTGTCGAATTTCGTACCGACGACCTGATGATTATCACCCGACGGCCTTTTGTTTATGAACCTACTCTGTTGAAGTTGTGTATGTTTTTACTTTTATGGGGTGCAGGAATCAACAGCAGTAAGATTTTGGGGCAGGTGTCGAATGCAAATGACACTGTAAAAACCCAACTCAAAAACAAAGGTGCTTTAGACAAAATTATTGAATACAAAGCCGCCGATTCCATTTGGTTCAGCATTAAAAGGAACAGGGTTTACCTATACAAAGATGCTTTTATTGTTTATGGCGACATGAATTTGAAAGCACATTACATTGAAATTGACCTAAGTAGGAAAGAGATTTTTGCCAAAGGTGGCAAAGACAGCAGCGGAAAATACACCAATTTACCTGTTCTGCGTGACGGCAATGACAATTACACTGCCGATAGCATGAAGTACAATGCCCAAACCAAAAAAGGCAAAGTTTTCGGCTTAAAACTGAAACAGGATGATGCTATTGTGCATTTGGGAACTGTTTTGAAGAACGATGACGGCAGTTTTGTTGGGGTAAAAGGCAAAATCACCACCTGTAATGAAGATCATCCGCACTTTTACTTTAACGCAAATAAAACCAAGGTGGTGCCCAACAACAAAGTGTTTTTTGGCAGCGCCAACCTGGTGATTGAAGATGTTCCCACTCCCCTTGCTGTGCCGTTCGGGATTGCGCCGATTAAAAAAGGACAGCGGAACGGAATTCTGTTTCCCGGTTATGGTTACAATCAGTTTAACAAAAGTTTTTACCTGCAAAATTTGGGCTATTACATTGGTTTGGGAGAATACGCCGATTTAACTTTAAGTACCGATGCCTATTTAAACGGCGATTTAAGACTTGGTGTTACTTCAAACATTACCAAGAGATATAAATTCAGAAGCACCTTTGGCATTGCGGCCAGCCAGTTTGGCAACGGGCAGGAAAGAACAAGTCCGAAGTTTAAAAGAAATCTGGATTTAAACATTAGAGGAGGATTTGCATTTGATCAGAAGTTTTTACCGGGTATTACCCTGAATGGTGATGTGAACATACAAACCGGGAATTTTAGCCGGTTTAACGCCAGGGATATCAATTCCATTAACAATCAGCAGTTTCAGAGTTCAATCAATTTCGGGCGAACATTTTTTCGCAATAAAATGAACCTGACCACGGCGCTTAGACATCAACAAAATACGGCTACCCGCGATTTTAGACTTGAACTTCCGGCGGTAAACCTGGGTGTATCATCGCTAACGCCTTTTGCAGGAAAAAATAGCGGCGGTAACAAATGGTACGAGCAATTGCGCATTAGTTACAACATGCAGTTTAACAATGTGATTAATACCAAAGACAACATATTGTTTAGCAAGGATTACAAACAGGCATTGAAAAAGACGCAAAGCGGCTTAACCCATTCGGTTCCCCTGAACACGAATGTAAAATTGTTTGGCGGTATTGTAAACCTGAGCCCTTCGCTGAATTACAGAGAGACCTGGTACTTTAGCGCAACAGACAAATATTGGGATACGACCGCCAAGAAACTGGAAACCAAAACAGAACAGGGCTTATTCAGAATTAACAACTGGGATTTTAACACCGGGCTTACCACCAACATTTATGGCACTTTTCAACGACCAGGAGCAAAAAAAGTAAAAGCACTGCGGCACACCATTACCCCTACTATGAATGTGGGGTACTCTCCTAAAATAAACGGTTTTGACCGCCGGTGGCTGTCAACCTATACCGATACCTTGGGAAAAAGAATTGAATACAACCGATTCGAGAACGGCATATTCGGCGGCGGGCAAAGTCAAGAAGAAAATGGATACCTTGGTTTTGGACTGAACAACAACTTGCAGGGGAAAAAGGTGGTTGCCAAGGATAGCAACGGAAAAGAAAAACTTGAAAAATTTAATTTGATTGACCAACTCTCATTTAACGGTCGTTATAACTTTTTTGCCAAACAGTTTAAAATGTCTGACATAGGGGCGAATTTAAACACCACCTTGTTGAAGATGATAAATATTTCAGCCCGATCGGCTTTTAGCATTTATGATAAAGACAGTTTTTTAAAGCGGGTTGAAAGATTTCAGTGGGAAGCCAACAAAACGCCACTGCGCATGAGAAATGCAGGAGTAAGCATTGGCAGCAGGCTGACCCCCGAAATGCTGAAGGGTAAAAAATCACCTGAAACAACAGCAAAAGAGAAAACCGACAAAAAGAAGGAGGACGATGCCGAATTAAAACAAATTCAGGATAATGCTGATGATTACTTTCACTTTGATGTTCCTTGGTCATTGGCACTGACTTATGTGTTTGACTACAATGCGGAGGTGGCGAGGCGCAGTGACCGCGTTTCAGGCAACCGGGTGATGATTAGTGGCGATATGAGTCTGACACCTGAATGGAAGGTGGGTTACAACACTGGATTTGACTTAAAAACCAAGGAGGTCATCAACAGTCAATTCAGCGTTTCGAGAAACTTGCACTGCTGGCAAATTGATTTTCGGTGGATACCATCGGGGTTCAACAAATCATGGTGGTTTACAGTGAGTCCGAAATCGGGTTTGCTGCAGGATATGAAATTGAACAAACGGGCTAATTTCAACCCTGTTATGTTTTAGCCTTTTTTCGATAACGAATTTTCGTTTTGAAAGGCTGAATTAAAACCATCATTGCTGATATTTGTTTTCTAAATATGAGCATAGCAATAGGACAAAACGCCCCAGATTTTACGCTGTTTACATCAGACAAAAAAGAGTTGACTTTATCTTCCCTGAAAGGGAAAAATGTGGTACTTCTTTTTTTTCCACAGGCCTTCACCGGCACATGCACAGAGGAACTTTGCCACATGAGAGACAACCTGAGTGTTTATGATAGCCTGAATGCCGAAATCATTGGTATTTCAGTTGATTCGGTATTTACCCTGGGTAAATGGAAAGACGATGAAAAATTCGGATTTACCTTGTGTTCTGATTTCAACAAAGAAGTATCGAGACTGTATGGAGTGATTTACGAAAACTGGATTTTCGGCATGAAAGGTGTGTCGATGAGAGCCGTTGTTGTTATTGATGCGGAAGGAACCGTTCGTTACACAGAAGTGGTTGAAAATCCCGGAAATCTGCCCGATTTAGCGGCTTTGAAGTCGGCTGTAGAACAGTTGGGTTGAGTATTTCTCCTTTCCGCAGCGAGAGAGCCGAATCAATCCAGTTTTTATTAATTCATGAGATGAATTGGTCCCAATGGTGAGCCAGCCGATTCTTCTCCTTTGGATTCATATCTTCTCATGATTTTTTCACTATATATTTGAACTATGCGCAGTTTTTTTCTCATTGCTTTTTGTCTTTGCTTTCAATTCTGCCTGAAGGCGCAACCTTATGCCCTACCCGATGCCATCAGGCCAAAGTATTTTTTTAAGCCCGGAGATTCTGTGGTACCCGCTGAAAAACCCTCAATGCGTTTGATGAAACTGCTAAAACAATTTGTTTATCTGCCGGCAGACTCTTTTCGCACCGAACAAGCCGACGGATATGATACAATTATTGGTTTATACGGTTCTGAATACAAATTGGTGCACAATGGTTTTTTTTACTCTAAAACTGAGGTGAGCAATACCGAGTACAAAAAGTTT
>CANHCW010000016.1 GCA_947459165.1 Flavobacteriales bacterium | reverse complement strand
ACGCATTTTGAATATTGACCACCTGAACAGTCCGCGGCCCAGCAGCGCAGGCTTTAGCTTCAGCAATGGCAAGTTTTGGTTGTACGATAATGCGGAAAGGATGTGGTGTGGGTATGAGTGAGGGGGGATGGTTAATGGTGAATTGTTTAATTGTTTATTTGTTTATTTGTTTATTTGTTTAATGGTGGATTGTTTAATTGTGGGATTGTTTAATGGTGGGATTGTTTAATGGTGGGATTGTTTAATTGTGAAATGGTGGAATGGTTTGCATCATGTCATCCTGCGACCCCGAATGGGGTCAAACCACACCATAGCCCACGATGAAATCGTGGGTTAACATGTACAATTGATGGTTAACAACACAACCGTGGGATAACACGGTACAATTGATGGTATAACAACACAATCGTGGGTTAACATGTACAATTGATGGTTAACAACACAACCGTGGGATAACACGGTACAATTGCCGGTTTACGCCATACAATCGCAGGTTACCACGACACAATCGTGGGATATGGTGGATTGGATTTTCACAACCCCGAACGGGGTTGAACAAACGCCTGTTTTGGGAATGATTTTTTTGTTGGTTAAACCAAACCTCCTTCGAGGTTTTGGTCGTTCAAATTCCAGTCGCGTGTTTGTTTTACGGCAATCCAGCTGCCACCGGTGAGCCTGAAAATGGTTGCGCTGATAGAAAACTGTTGTTTAAACTCCGCCTCCAATTGTTCAACGGTGGTTTGCCCTGTTATTTCCAATGCTTTCGCCGGGTGACTGCTTTTCAGATTTCCCTTGTTGCGCACCAACTGCACCCGCAACTTTGGAAAAGCCAGGCTGAATTGCTTTTCAAAAGCCTCCAGAGCTGTTTCGTCGGTAAAATTCAATCGTACCTCACTCATTGATTTCAGTGAATTCGGTGCAAGAATAGCCACAAAAGGCGGAACAGGTATATGACATTGGTCATGCAGGACATTATGCCCCTAAAGTAATTACAATCAATTTCGCATACTGATTAAACCGGCCAGGTTCACCACCTTGATGTTGCCCTGCACAATTTCAATAAGGCCTTCAGTTTTAAATGAGCTCAGCGTTCGTATCACAGTTTCTGTTGCCGTACCCACATAGGAAGCCAGTTCCTGCCGCGATATTTCAATTTCTTTTGAATTGTTGTGTATGGCATACGACCGGTACACATCCACAAGGGCTTCAGCAATGCGCTTTCTCACCGAATCGTAGGCAATGCTAATCAGCTTCTCCTCATTTTCAGTAAGCTGATTGGCCAGAATGCGAATGAACTTGCCTGCCACAGCCGAGTTGCTGTTCAACAAATCGAAAAAATCGTTTTTGGGAATGGCATGCACCTTTACTTCTTCAATGGCCAAAGCCGACTCCGAATAATCGGCTTCTTCAAACATAGCCAGGTAGCCAAAAAAATCGCCCGGGCCGTACAATCCTGTCATCAACTCCTTTCCATCGTTGCTAATCATCACGGTTTTCACCCTGCCCGATTCAACAAAATAAACATACCGGGGTTGCGAGCCTTCTCTGTACAGGTATTCCTTGCGCTGAAAAGAGAAAACGGGTGTATTCTCTGTTGAATTTACAATGATATCCAGCGCTTTGGCATCGTTTATAAACTGATTGAACCCCTCTGCGCTGCGCTGAAACTGGGTGTTGGAAAAATCCAGTTTCTTTAGTCTTGTTTCAACAGCCCTTAGCAGTTCCGTATCTTCAAAAGGTTTGGTAATGAAATCATCAGCCCCCAATTCCATCCCTTTTCTAAAGGTATCCCTGTCGGTGCGTGCGGTGAGAAAAATGAAGGGAATGCGCGAGGTTTCGCTTTGCAATCCCAGATGATTGAGCACTCCGAAACCGTCGAGCAATGGCATGGCAATGTCGCATACAATTAAATCGGGCAGTTCTTTTTGCGCCAGGTCAATTCCATCGCGGCCATTGGCGGCGGCAAGCACCTCAAAATTCGAGAGAGACAAAATTTCCGAGACATTTTCCCTTACATCGGGATTGTCTTCAATCAGCAATATCTTTTTTTTCATTGGTTTTGAATGGTAAACAAATGGTAACTGTGGTGCCATAGCCCTGCTCGCTTTCAATTTCAACGGTGCCTTGAAGCAGGTGCACACATTTCTGAACGATGAATAATCCCAGTCCCGTGCCTTCAATATCCGAAGCATTGGAAGCGCGGAAGAAACTTTCCTGCAGTTTGGCTATTTCATTCCCGGGTATTCCTATTCCACTGTCTTTTACTGCAATTGAATAGCCCTTGTCGATTTCCGAAATGTCTATTTGAATGGGCTTTCCTTCGCCTGAAAATTTGATGGCATTGGTAATGAGGTTGGTAACAACCTGTCCCAACATGGCCTTATCAGATTCTATTTCAGCCGTTTTTAATCCGGTGAGGTCAAAATGCTGTCCGGTTTTGAGCAGCTTCGCCAAATCAGAAAGCAATCCGTTTAAAAACTCACCCAGTTCTATTTCCTCGGGTTTAATTTCAATCTGGTTTTTGTCTATTCGCGTAATGGTGAGCATGTCGTTAATGATATCAACCATCACTTGCACCGATTTGCGAATTCGGCCGGCATGCTTGCTTTGGTTATCGTTCATGCCTGTTTCGCTGTATCTTTCCATGAGGTTCAATGACGACAAAATGGTAGCCAGTGGTGTGCGAAACTCATGTGAAACCAGCGATGCAAAATTGGATTTCAGTGCGCCCAGTTCTTTTTCTCTTTCAAGGGAAATGCGCAGTTGCTCTTTTGCATCGTTCAACTCTGAAATGGTTTCCTCCAGCATTTGGGTGCGCCTTTTAACGCGAACTTCAAGTTGAGAATTGGCTTCCTTTAGTTGTTCGGATAGCTTTAGCAAATCCTGCTGATTTTTTTGCAGTAAATCTTCCTTCGTACTCACCTCTGTTCTATCTACCACAAATGCAATGGCAAAGCGGGCCGTGGCGGTTTTAAAACTGCTCAAACTAATTTCCAGCGGAATATTTTTACCCGATTTGGTTCGTCCCATCAGGGTTTCTCCGCGTTTCATTGGGCGGCTGTGCGGATTTTCAAAATACCCGTCGCGCAGATCACCGTGGCGCAGCGCCGCTTCTTTGGGCATCAGCAACTCAACACGGTTTCCCACCAACTCGGTTGCGGTGTAGCCAAACATTCTTTCAATGGCCGGGTTGATGGTTTGAATTTTTCCCTGCTCGTCGGTAATGAGAATGCCCTCATTGGCGTGCCTAAAGATTTGCCAGGCAGCCTCCAGTTCTTGCGGATCTGCAGTATTTAGCGGTTGCATTTCTGCTCCGGGTTCATTGCTGTTCATCATGGGCAGCAAATTTTAAGAAGGGGGGGTAAACTGACATTTTCCATAGCGTGCATTGATTCTAATGGTGTCAAAATTATGGGGGCTGAACTATTGTAAAAGCAAGAACAGAAGCGAATTTTTCAAAAATGGCCGTATTCAGCGAATCGGTAATCACGGCTAAAAAGGATACATGGACAAACCGTTACCCATATCCGGTTATGTGCTCCGAGTTCTTATTTTTGCAGTTCAATTTTGCAACATGACAAACTACCGAATAGAACACGACACCATGGGCGAGGTAAAAGTGCCCGCCGACCGATATTGGGGTGCACAAACCGAACGCAGCCGCAATAATTTTCGCATAGGACCCGAGGGAAGCATGCCCGTAGAAATCATCAGGGCCTTTGGCGTTCTTAAAAAATGTGCCGCCATGGCCAATCATCAGCTGGGTGTTCTTTCAGAAGAAAAGAAAGAACTCATTGTTCGGGTTTGCGATGAAATTATTGAAGGCAAACTCGATGCAGAATTTCCATTGGTAATATGGCAAACAGGCAGTGGCACCCAAAGCAACATGAATGTAAACGAGGTGATTGCCAACCGCGCCCATGTGCTTTCAGGCGGCAGTTTAACCGATGAAAATAAAGTACTGCACCCCAATGACGATGTTAACAAAAGTCAGAGCAGCAACGACACCTTCCCCACTGCCATGAGCATTGCGGTGTTCAATCAGGTGGTCGATTACACCCTGCCAGGCTTACAAGCCCTAAAAACCACCCTCAAACACAAGGCCCGCGAGTTTAAAAACATTGTTAAAATTGGCAGAACTCATTTCATGGATGCAACTCCCCTCACCTTAGGACAGGAATTCAGCGGGTATGTAACCCAGCTTGAAAATGGAGTGGCGGCCATCAACCGCGCTTTGTTGCCAGCTGCAGAACTGGCTTTGGGCGGAACCGCAGTTGGCACGGGCCTCAATGCGCCCAAAGGCTACTCCGAACTGGTGGCTCGTTTTATTGCCCAGGAATCGGGGTTGCCCTTTGTTACCGCGCCCAACAAATTTGAAGCACTCGCCGCCCACGATGCCATGGTAGAATTACATGGCGCCATCAAAAGAGCCGCAGTAAGCTGTTTTAAAATCGCCAACGACATTCGCATGATCAGCAGCGGACCCCGCAGCGGTATTGGCGAAATTATCATTCCAGAAAATGAACCCGGCAGCAGCATTATGCCCGGAAAAGTGAATCCCACCCAGCCCGAAGCCCTCACTATGGTTTGCGCACAGATTTTGGGCAATGATGTAGCGGTTTCCTTCGCCGGCACACAAGGTCATTTCGAACTCAATGTTTTCAAACCTGTTATTGCCGCCAACCTGTTGCAAAGTGCCCGCCTTCTCGGTCAGGCCTGCCTCAGCTTCGATACAAACTGTGCGCAAGGCATTGAACCCAACCACGACAGAATTAAACAGTTGGTAGATCAAAGCCTGATGCTGGTTACTGCCTTAAATCCGCACATTGGCTACGAAAACGCGGCCAAAATTGCCAAAAAGGCGCACAAAGAAAACAAAACCCTCAGAGAAGCCGCCATTGAACTCGGTTTGCTCAGCAACGAACAATTCGATGCCTGGGTAAAACCCGAGAGCATGGTGGGCAACCCCGACGAAACCATTAAATAACTGGAAACGGTTAAAACCGTTTCCACATTCAACCATTCTTCACTGCCTTGCAAAATCAAATCATGGCCATATTGAACGCCACCCCCGACTCGTTTTTCGAGGGCAGCAGAGTCAATGTACAAATGGCGGTAGACAAGGCCGGCCAAATGCTGTTGGAAGGTGCCCACATGCTCGATATTGGAGGGCAAAGCACCCGTCCGGGTTCGGTTTCCGTTGCCGCTGTTGAGGAAGCCGACAGGGTTTTACCTGTGATTCAGGCCGTGTGCAAAGCCTTTCCGCAAGCGGTGGTGAGCATCGACACCTGGTATGCCTCTGTGGCTGAACAGGCGCTGCAGCTTGGGGCAAAAGCGGTAAACGATATTTCAGCAGGCGATGATGATTTGGATATGCTGCCCCTGATTGCCAAACAGGGCGTTCAATACATTGCAATGCACAAACAGGGGCAACCGGCAAGTATGCAAAACAATCCGTTGTATAACAATGTGGTGCAGGAAATTCTCGACTACTTTAGGGCCAAAAAAAAGCGGTTTGATGAGTTGGGTATTCACAACTGGGTACTCGATCCAGGGTTTGGTTTCGGTAAAACCAGCGCACACAATTTTTCCCTGCTTCGCAACTTGCGCGCCCTGCGCGAAATCGGGGTGCCTGTACTCGCCGGTTTATCTCGCAAAGGCATGGTATGGCGCACACTCCACATTGAAATTGAAGATGCACTGAACGGCACTACTGCCCTGAACATGGCCGCATTAATAAACGGTGCTGATATCCTCCGCGTTCACGATGTGAAAGAAGCCGTGCAATGTTTAACCCTTTATCAATACTACTGTGGAAATGAACCCCGTTGATGAATATTTCGAAAAACTGCCCGCTGACAGGCGCAATGCCATGTTAAAACTGCGTGAGGTGATCAATCATAACATCCCCACTGAATTTGAAGAAATGCTCAATTACGGTATGCCCGGCTGGGTGGTGCCCAAATCGCTTTATCCGGCAGGTTACCACTGCAACCCGCAACTGCCCCTTCCCTTTCTCAACATCGCTTCTCAAAAAAGCCACATTGCATTTTATCACATGGGCTTATATGCCAATGCAAATCTTATGGAATGGTTTTTAAACCGCTGCAAAGAAACAGGGCTGAAAAAACCCGACATGGGCAAAAGCTGCATTCGTTTTAAAAACCCAAACGACATTCCCTTTGATTTGTTGGGCGAGCTTTGCAGCAGGGTTTCAGCCGGCGAATGGATTGCTTGTTACGAACAGGCATTTCGCAAATAATTCATTGGCAAACAAGGGGTTGAAACACGGTTTGCAGGTCAGTATTATTCTTTAACTTTGCGCTATGTCTGGCATCATTGCACCCTCGGTATTGTCGGCCGATTTCGGCAACCTGCAGCGCGACTGTGAAATGATCAACCGCAGTGAGGCGGGTTGGTTCCATATTGATATCATGGATGGTGTTTTTGTGCCCAATATTTCATTTGGTTTTCCGGTCATGTCTGTGCTTAAAAAGCATGCTCAAAAAACCCTGGATGTTCATTTGATGATTGTGGATCCCGACCGCTATATTCAGCGATTTGCAGAAAGTGGTGCCGAAGTTCTTACCGTGCATTACGAAGCCTGCACCCACCTGCACCGCACCCTGGGCGAAATTCGCAAACAAGGCATGAGGGCAGGCGTGGCTCTCAATCCCCATACACCGGTTCACCTACTCAACGACATTGCCGCCGATTGCGATCTGGTGCTGATTATGAGTGTAAATCCCGGCTTTGGCGGACAAAAATTCATTGAAAACACCTATCGAAAAGTGAGTGAAGCCAAAGAATTGCTGCTGAAACACAATTCTAAGGCCCTGATAGAAGTTGACGGCGGTGTGGCACTGAACAACACAGCCAAACTGGTGGCTGCCGGGGCCGATGTTTTGGTGGCGGGCAATACAGTTTTCGCCTCGGCAAACCCCGAAGCCACCATTACTGAACTGAATAAACTGGCCTCTGTATAAAAGCAAACAGCCCTTGATTTCGTTATTCCAAGGCGTGAGGCAAATTGCTCTTCTGATCATTCTGGTTTTCCCTGTTTTAAAGGGGCAGGCACAGGCCATATTCAGGGGCAAACTTATTCAGGGTAACGGAAGCGCTTATGCCGGAGTCAGCATCAAATCGGGTACACAAACTGATTTAGCTAAAACCGATTCTTCAGGCCGGTTTGAATTCGATTATGTTTCAGGCACAACCCTCACCTTTTTCGGGTATGTGGGCGAGGTTAAAATTTTCGGCTATCGGATTGAGTCTTACACACCCGTATCAGACAAAACGGTGTTGATTTCAGCGGGTAGTGGCATGAATATTTTACCCGTCATCGACATCAGCGGTGGCAGTGGCAATTCGCCGTTTGTTACCGAAATTAAACCCCGCGATCTGCGCTTGCAGCCCACCACAGGCGGCATTGAAGGTCTGATAAAAACCCTTGGCGCAAGCAGCAGCAGCGAACTGTCGTCGCAGTACAGCGTAAGGGGCGGCAATTACGACGAAAATCTGGTGTATGTGAACGACATTGAAATTTATCGCCCTCAGTTGATTAGCAGTGGTCAGCAGGAAGGATTGAGTTTTATCAACCCTGATTTGGTTAAAAACCTGCGATTCAGTGCCGGAGGTTTCGAAGCGCGCTACGGCGACAAAATGAGCAGTGTGCTGGATGTGGATTATGTGCAACCCGACAGTTTTTCAGTAATAGCCAATGCAGGCATGCTACTCAATTCGGTGAGCATTGAAGGCAAGAGCAAAAGGGTTTCAGCCATTGGAGGCGTTCGATACTTCAGCAACTCGCTGCTTACCCGCAGTTTGGATACCCGCGGGGCCTACAGAATGAATTTTGCCGATGCCCAAACCCTCATAAGTGTGCGACTTTGGAAACGCTGGCGGGCTGAATTTCTAGGCAATGTGGCCATCAACCGTTACAATTTGGTTCCCGAAAGCCGGCAAACGGAATTCGGAACCGTTTCGCAATCGTACCAACTGGATGTAGCCATGGCCGGTTCTGAAAACATGAATTACGACTACGGCATGGGGGCCCTCACACTCAAATACAACATTGATGCGAGGCGCGAACTAAAATGGATTTTCAGCGTAACCGGCACATCAGAAAGTGAATTGTTCGATGTGGAGGGTGGCTACCTGCTCAGTTTGCTCGATCGAGATTTTGGCAGCAAAACATACGGAAAACCACTGAAAACGCTGGGTTTTGGGTATTTTCTCGATCATGGCAGAAACCGGTTCAGAAGCAGCATTCTCAATTTTTCGCACATAGGTAGTTTTAGCAAACCTGAGAATCGCAAGGTGCTGAAATATGGAATTCGCATAAACCGCGAACTGATTTCCGATGTGTACAAAGAGTGGCGTTACAACGACAGCAACGGATACAACATACCTCCATTTGGTTTTGCAACTGACAGCATTGTGCTGCAAGATTGGGTTAGTGCCAGAAATAATCTCGAGAGTTTTCGCGTACAGGCGTTCGTACAGCAAAAACTGCGCATTGATAAAAGTCGTGGCATGTGGCTGAATTTGGGTTTGAGGGCGCAGTGGTGGCAGGTTAACAACAATGCCTTTGTAACTCCCCGTGTTCAGTTCAGCTGGGAACCCAATAAACGATTTAACAAAGGCAAGGCTGACAGTTTGAGGAAGAAGGATGTGCTGCTGAAACTGGCGGGGGGCGGCTACTTTCAAAACGGATATTACCGCGAACTGCGAGATTTCAACGGCAGACTGAACCGCAATTTGCAACCCCAGAAATCGTGGCAGGCACTGGCAGGCATGGACAGGTATTTCTTTATGTGGAGGCGCCGTTTCAAATTGAGTTCTGAGGCCTATTTCAAGCAAATGTCGGGACTTGTGCCTTACCTGTACGACAACATCAGGGTTCGTTATTATGCCCAAAACAGCAGCCGCGGTTGCGCCTGGGGCCTCGACAATCGCATCAACGGAGAATTTATTAAAGGGTTGGAAAGTTGGTTCACCCTTAGCGTTTTGCAAACCAGGGAAAGAATTACCTACACCAACGATGCCGGATTGCTGACCGAAAGTGCCTGGCTAAGGCGTCCTACGGATCGCAGGGTTAACTTTGCTGCGGTTATACAAGATCAACTGCCGGGTAACCCCGATTACCGCATTAATTTAAATTTGATTGTTGGCACCGGAATGCCTTATTTCCTGGATGGAAAATACAGGTACACCACAACGCCCAGCGCCATTCCGGCTTACCGCCGACTGGATATCGGTTTCAGCAAAGTGCTTTTGAACCGTTTTGGCAGCAAACGCCCTTCCATGCCCATGTTTAAAGGAATGAAAGAAGCATGGATCAGTCTGGAGGTTTTCAATATTCTAGGCATAAACAATGTCATATCGTACAACTGGGTAAAAGACATTGAAAACAATGTTTACGGTGTACCTGAATACCTCACTTCAAGACGATTGAATTTGAGGTTGCACCTTGAATTTTAAAGGATGTTTATTTTCTTGAACCAATAAACAACCACTGTACCGGTTAGTACAATTAACAACCAAACATAACCATATCCATTTGCCCAGTGTAACTCAGGCATAAACTCGAAGTTCATTCCGTATACCCCTACAATGAATGTTAATGGAAGAAAAATGGCGGAAAATAAAGTGAGAAAACGCATGGCATCATTGTTTTTTTGGGCATTTACCGACAAGAATGTATTCATCAGGTTCAACGAATCATCCATCACCTCATCGTAAGTAAGTAAATATCCCTGCAATTGGTCTTTAATATTTTGCCAAAGACTCACATTTTGTTCTTCGGGTTTTATTTGGGCAACCGTAGTAAGGGTAAATTGAAGTAGTTTTCTTGAAATGCGGGTATGGGCCTTGTGGTAATAAAGCTCCTGCATTGAAACCCGAGAGGTTTTTCTGACAAAAATCTTTTTTTCAAAATCATCTACCTTTTCCGACAGAAAATGGGCCGGCGCAGCAAAGGTTTCCGTCATTTTCTCAACGAAGTAGAGCATCAATTCTTCAGGACTTTGGGCCTGAGGATAGGCGGACAGAAAGTCGAATTGAGCCCTGTGCAATGTTATAAGCCTATTGGAGTTGTAGAAAAAGGCCATTTTATTTGACAGCTCGTTGATGTTGGTGATGCGTTTTTTAAGATTTGCGGTAAACGCCCTAAGAATGAGAAAATGCTCCTCTCCTTTCTTCTCATATTTGGGCAAATGCCCTATCTGAAAACTATCCTGTAGCTGATACAGTTCCAGTCCGAATTCATTGGCTACCGCCTCCAAATTGGAAACATCAGGTATATGAATATCAATCCATTCAAAACCTGCAAATTGAATTCTACTTACGCTGTTGCTCATTTTTTTGGCAATTTAATAAAACCAAATAGCAATAATAATGAGATAGCGGCTTTCGCCGCTATCTCATCTGTTCATTATTTGTTGCCGGCTTCCTGACACTCCTTCAGCTGTTGTTGCAAGCCTGCAAGTTGAGATTTTAGTGATGTGATGGTGGCCTCTTTTTCGGTTATTTGCTTTGACAATGATGCATTCTGTGCCTCAAGCCCGTCGTATGACTTTTGCAATTCAGACAGTGATTTTTGCCCTGCCGCTACCTCAGCATTCAGTTCAGAAATAGTGCGTTTCAGCTTGTCTATCTCTGCTTTCAAAGCATTTTCATTTGATGAACTGCCACCGCAATCCTTCAGTTTGCCTTCGCATTCGCTGAGTTTGGTTTTAAGGGCCTGAACATCTTTACCACACTGTTTGTACTCCTCCATCAGGGCATCGTAAGCGCTGTTTTTCTGTTCAAGTGAAATTTTGGCCTGGCTCAACTTGTCTTCGCAATCTGAGCAATCGTTGCCCTTGCCTTCACATTCTTTTATTTTCGCTTCCAGCTCAGTTATCTTATTCTTGGCGGCCGTTAAATCGGCGTTGAGTTGGTTTTTCTGCTTGCTGCAATCCGAAATCTGGGCTTCCAGTTCAGCAACCCGCTTTTTAGATGCTTCCAGATCGGCTTTGGTTTTGTTCAACTCCTCTGATGAACCGCTGCAGTTTTTCAACTTCTCCTGCAAGTCTTTATTCAAAGCCACTTCGGCATCGTAATTCTTTTTCAAATCACCCAGCTGTTTTTCCAGTTCAGCCACACGCAATTTGTATGCTGCGCAGTCGTCACCCGGATTTTTCAGTAAAGCCTCCAGTTCGGCAATTCGCTTTTTATCGGAATCGGATGCTTTGCGGCAGTTGTCCAAATCGAGGGTAAGCTGTGAGGTCTTCTTCACCTCAGCATCCAGCAATGCTTTGGTTTTGGCCAAATCTGTGCTGCAAACTGTATTTTTCGCTTTTTCGGCGGCAATTTCAGCTTCAAGTTGCTTTACCTTATCAAGACATTCCTTGCCTGAACCTGCAGACAAGCGACAGCTGGCGAGGTCTTTTTCAAGCGTGGTGGTTTTGGCTTTTTCTGCAGCAATTTGCGCTTCAAGTACCTTAATTCTGTCCTGACAAGCCTTGTTGTCGCCCGGTGTTATTGAGGCTTTGCAGGTTGTAAGTTCTTTTTCAAGATTTGTTACTTTGGCTTTTTCGGCGGCAATGCGGGACTGTAATTTGTTAATTGTATCCTGACAATCTTTTACCGTTACTGAAGTTACGGTTCCGGTGGTTGATTTGCAATTTTTCAAATCTGCTTCAAGCTGGGCAATGCGCTTGCGGTTGGCGTCGTCGGCTCTGACCAGCAAATCATAATCTGTTTGCAATTTGGTTACCCGCGCTGTGAGTTTGGCATTTTTGGTTTGTTCAACCTGAATGAGGGAATCCTTTTGTTTGAGCTGCTTGTCGCAAGGTGAAGTTCGGCTCATGGTGATGACTTCTCCTTTTTTCAACTCGGCCTCTTTGGCGATGACAATCGCTTCCCGTTTCTTCAATTCTTCTTCCGCTTTGCGCATTTTCTCTTCTCGAACCTTCAAATCGGTGGATATTTCGGTGTTTTTGTATTTCACCACCGTGTCGCGCTTGGTAATTTTGATGGTATCGTATTTTACTACTGTTACGGTATCGCGTTTCCAGAAATTCTCGGTTTGTTTGGGATCTTCGGTTTTGCGCATCGTGTCGAACTTATCGTGGCGGTGATAATAATCCCAGCCACAGGCGACTAACTTAATGCGAACGCCAAAGTAAATATTGGCACCATTGTAATTGCCCCGGGCTGCATACCTTAGCAAACCGCCCAGTTGATCTGTGCCCAGGGTAAAAGGACCCAAACGGCCGTAAACACCCATGTTGAGAGCTGTGTAATCGCGGCCCAGGGTAACCGGCAAGCCCAGTTCAAAATGCTCGAACTCCCAACGGGGAATGATGCTGAGAGAAGAAGGTCTTCTCACACCCAGGCTGTATGTACCTTTCAGACTTTGAGTCCAGCTGACTCCGAAATGAAAATTTCCTGCTGTGCGCAAATCATACTGCACATTGAGTGCGGCCGGGGTAAACATGGGGAAACTCTTGTCCTTTTGAGCACCCATGCTATCGAAGAATTGCTGCCCCACATTGGTGAATCTTGACTCATTGTCCATTCCTGTTTTGTCAATGATTCCAGGCTTTACATTCCAATTTCTGGGGGCTGAAAGCGTATCGATGCGGTAGGAACTGCCTGAGTAACCGATAAAACCGAAATCGGTAAGACTTGCGCCTATTCTCCAACGGTAGCGGTTGTCTCGTTCAGTGGCGCAGGAAAGCCAGTCGCGGTAGGTTTGGCGGTTTGCTGCAGGCCTGTTTTCATAGGTAAAACCCACATCCATGCCCAGACCAAACCCTTGCAGAAAATCGAATTTCATGCCAAAAGGATTGGTAAGAGTATTGGCAGCAGAATTGTCGCCACTGTAAAAGTAAGTAGCCTGTAAATTATCAAACTGCATTTGCCGGGGGCCGGTAAATGTGTATGAACCTGAATTGGAACCAATATGGGCCGCACCGAAGCCCAAAAGCATTTTACCTGTAACGCCCCACTTTACAAAGTGCGGCCCGCGATCTCGGGTTACCCAGGCATAAGATGCATACCATTCTTGCCATTTGGCTGTATTGGCCGAAAAACGGGGCACTCCGTACTCTTTACCCAACAATGCGGAATTGGGACCTGCAAAAGCACGGGCAGTATCGGCCAAGGCAGAAATTAAATTGCCGAAATTGCGATTGACCCCATTGATGCTCAGCGCTGAAACTCCTTTTATCCCGAAACCCAGTGCCTGTTTGTTATCGAGTCGGAAGTGGGCTGAAGGCCCGTAAGTTTCATCGAAATAATATAAACGCCAGTGATTCGTATTGGGATTGAGGCGAAGCCAGCCGCCGTTGTCGTCGAAAACGCTGTTGGCACTGATATTTCCGCCTTCACTGCCCCAGCGCCATAGCGATATGGGAGCTTTGTAGGTTAAAAAGTTGTTGTTAAAACCAATGCCGGCGCCCCAAAGGTTTACATAGAAGCGGTTTTTATCCATGTAGGTTTGGGAAGGGTTAAGCGAGTACGCATAAGAGGCATTGTGATTGCCAAAGGTCATACCCAGGTTTTGCTGGGCCTGAACTTTTTGCGTTTTTACAAGCAGCGCCGAGACTGCAAGCAGGGTAATTGTTTTTTTCATTTGGAGCCTTTCTTTTTGATTTGGTTCGCGGTTTGAATACGAAAAAATGCCTATTCAAAAGAATTTCAGCAAGTTCACACATTCAAACATCATCTTGTAAAAACCAAAACCAAAATCTATGCCCAAAAATGCAACAAGCAGGGCGAACCAACAAAATTGTTTGATAAAAAATGTGGCTTTTATCCGCAAAGCTGCTGATTTTAACGAAATAGCATAGCACAATTTCGGGCTTACCTTAAATTTGTTGCTTCAATTTAAATGAAAGCCTTTTTCAAAAATGTATTGGCAAGCCTTACCGGATTTATTCTGGGATTGGTGCTGATTTTCCTGTTCTTTTTGGCTGTGATAGCAACGGCCATTGCCACATCTGACAAAGAAGAGAGCATTGAAAACAACACAGTGCTTGAATTGTCGCTGAATGGCGAAGTACCTGAACGGTATCAGGATAACCCGTTTGAGAGTTTAGGAGGAGACGCAGTGAATGCAGGCATTGGGCTAGACCATATATTGTTTGGTTTAGACAAGGCCGCCAAGGATAAGAAAATAAAAGGTGTTTACCTGCGCTGCGATTTGTATGCAGGCGGCATGGGTATGGCAGATGAAATAAGAGAGAAAATACTTGCTTTTAGAAAAAGCGGAAAGTTTGTGATTGCCTATGCTGAGGCCATGACCGATGCGGCTTATTTCATTGCCTCGGCCTGCGATAAAGTTTATCTTAACCCCAAGGGACTGATTGAATTTAACGGCTTTGCCGGTCAGGTGATGATGTACAAGGGCATGTTCGACAAACTGGGTGTTGAATTTGAGGTATTTAAAGTGGGTAAGTTTAAAAGTGCTGTTGAACCATTTATTCAGGAAAAAATAAGCGATGCTAACCGCAAACAAATTGAGGTTTATGTGAACGAATTGTTCGGGCATTGCATGAAAAAGATTTCGGAGTCAAGGAAAATTGATTCGTCAGCGCTGGCAGACATTGCCAACATGTACAAAGCAAGAAATGCTCGCAAAGCACTTGAATACAAATTGGTTGACGGACTGAAATACGAAGATGAAGTTGAAAGCGAATTGAAGACACTTTGCGGATTGAAAGCCGATGCCAAATTGCAGAAGAAATCGTTTGCCAAGTACAGCAAGAAGCTCGATTTGGGCGACAACAGTACAAACAAAATTGCTGTGATTTTTGCCAACGGGGAAATTAACATGGGCAAAGACGAAAGCGGTGACGGCATTGGAAGCACATCGCTTGCTGCCACAATTAAAAAGGCCCGTTTAGATAAAAATATCAAGGCAGTGGTACTTAGAGTGAACAGCCCCGGGGGCAGCAGCAATGCCAGCGATATAATTGCCAGAGAAATTGAACTGTGTAAAAAAGTGAAACCGGTGATTGCCAGTTATGGAGATGTGGCAGCCAGCGGAGGTTACTACATTTCTTGCCTTGCCGACAGCATTTTTGCATCAAGAAGCAGCATTACGGGCAGCATTGGCGTTTTTGCGTTGTTGCCGAACACTGCAAAGTTGTATAAAGACAAAATGGGATTGAGTTACGAAACCGTTCCCACCGGGGAATATGCAGTGGCCTGGCGCCCTGATGAGCCTCTGAGTTCAGGTATGCGGGTTTTGATGCAGGAAACTGTAAACGACATTTATGCCGATTTTATTACCATTGTTGGCAAAGGCCGCAAAATGGATACAACAAGGGTTGATGAGCTTGCAGAAGGAAGGGTTTACACAGGCATTCACGCCAAACAGGTAGGTTTGATTGACGCTTACGGCGGACTGCAAAGGGCCATTCAAAGTGCTGCAAACAAGGCCGGGCTTAAAAATTATGAGCTGGTGAACATGCCGAAACAGAAAGACATTATTGAGCAGTTTTTTGGAACCGACAAGTTGGAAGAGGCGCAAAGCAAAATGATTGAAAAAGAACTTGGAAAATTGGCATTACCTTACAATGAGATTAAATCGGTGTTAAACAAAAGCGGCGTTCAAATGCGCTTGCCTTACGATTTGCAGATCAAATAAAAACCGCGGAAACTTTTTTTGAAACACTAGTTTCCAATTTCATCGTTAAGCGTTAATTTTGCGCCTGTTTAAATGGAAACAGCTGACCGCATAGTTCAAGCAGCTTATCACCTGTTCATCAAGTTTGGCATTCGCAGTATAACCATGGACGATGTTGCCCGCGAACTATCCGTTTCCAAAAAAACCCTGTACCGTTGTTTTAAAGACAAAGACGAGCTGGTTAGTTTCACCATTGCGCGGCACATTGCGCACATGAACAACAGCATTGAGCAAATTCAACAGCGCGAAGAGGATCCGATTCTTCAAATTGTGAACATCGCTGATTTTGTTGTTCACTTTAAGAAAGAAATGAATCCTGCCGTATTGTACGACCTGCGCAAATACCACCCCGAAACCTATGTTTTGCTCACGGAACACCGAGACAATACCGCATACCTTAATATTAAGCAGAACATAGAAAGCGGCATCAGCAAGGGTTATTTTCGAGCTGACCTGGATGTGGAAGTTATTACCCGAATTTGGGTATTTATGGTGTTTGCATTGTTTGAGAATGAGATTTTTTCGGGCTCAGAAATTAGCTTTGAAAGGGCTTATCGCGAAATGGTGGGGTATCACTTACACGGAATTACCACGGAAGCCGGAAGAGACAAAATTTATGAAATAGGTTTACCCGGCATTGGCAACAACAAAAAAGTTATTCTTCAATGAAAAAATATATAGCATTGGCCTTTCTCTGTACCTCAGGTTTTCTGAAGGCACAAACCGATTCAGGCAAATTCAATCTGACTGAAGCCATCGCTTTCGCCGAGAAAAACAGTCCCACGCTGAAAAACGCTATGCTGGATAAAGACATCAGCCGTGAAACCGTAAAACAGGTTGCTTCGGCAGGTTTGCCACAGGTAAACGCAAGCGGAAATTTATTGCAGTACACGCAGGTTCCCGGCAACTGGGTGAAAAATTTCGTTCCCTCGCCGGGAGCACCTGAATATGTGTTTATCCGTTTTCAGCAACCGATTAATGCAGTGGCTTCACTTACCATGAATCAGCTGATTTACAGCGGAACCTTTCTGCTTGGTTTGAAGGCGGCCAAAGAGTTCACCAACCTTAGTTCATTGGCTTATGTAAAAACAAAGGCTGATTTGCAGGTAAATGTGGCCAAAGCCTACCTCATGGCATTAACTGTAAGAAAGAATATTGAAATGGTAAACGGCAACTTGCTGCTTCTGGAAAAAAGCCTTTCTGATGTGGAAAAACTGAACGCCGAAGGATTTGCAGAAAAGCTGGATGTTCAGCGCTTAAAACTGGCTGTTTCAAACCTGAAGGTGCAAAAAGAAAAACTCCTTGCGGCATCGGATGCCACCATGAATTTGCTGAAGTTGCAGATGGGTTACGATGTAAACAAGCAAATTGAACTTACCGACGACCTTGAAACCATTGACAAAAGCATTCCTGCCCTGTCCAATGCCGATTTCAATGTCAAAAACCGGATAGAATATAAATTGATCAATCAGGGTTTGACTTTAAGTAAACTCGATGAAAAACGCTTCAAGGTTGGCAAATACCCAACCATTGTTGGATTTTTTCAGCATCAGCAAAGTACCCTGCGGCCTGAATTCAACTTTTTTCAAAGCAACCTTACACCCAACAACAACTGGGTTCCCAGCTCAGCCTTCGGATTAAGTTTACAAATGACCCTTTTCGATGGATTCAGAGCCAAATCCAGCATTGCAGAAATTAAATTAAAGAGGCAAAAAACGGAAAATGATCTTTTTTCGTTCACAAACGCCGCCAACATGGAATACAGCAATGCGGTTCGCAACTACAACACCAGTGCACAGCTTGTTGAATTGCAAAAAGAAAACATGGATTTAGCACGCGAGATTTACACCAAGTCAAACCTAAAATATAAAGAAGGCGTTGGAAGTTCGCTGGAAGTTGTTCAGGCAGAAAACGACCTTAAAACAGCGCAGGCAAACTATTTGAATGCCATTTACGACCTGGTGATTTCCAAAATTGACCTAAAAAAAGCAAACGGAACTGAAATAACCCAACCCTAATTACACACATCATGAGATTCATATACAGCATTGTTGTTTTCGGCCTTTTGGCAGCATCCTGCGGGGGCAAAAAGACAGACCTTCAATCGAAGAAAGCAGAGCTTGAAAAATTAAAGTCGGAAATTGCCAAATTGCAGGCACAGGCCAGAAAACTGGAACAGGAAATTGCCGTTCTCGAACCATCAAAAGCAAAGGGCAAACCGGTAGAAACTGAAGAATTGAAAACTGCAGAATTCAGCAGTTATCTTTCCATTGAAGGCAAGGCCGACGCAGAACAAAGTACCATTGCCACCGCGCAGGTTCCGGGCACGGTAACTGCGGTTTTAGTGCAAGCAGGCGACGCTGTTAGCGCCGGTCAGGCTCTCGCCTACCTCGACAATACTGCATTGCGACAGAGCCGCGTCCAGATTGAACAGCAGCTTACCTTCGCCAATACACTGTTTGAAAAACAAAAAAGATTGTGGCAACAAGGTGTTGGGACCGAGGTACAGTATTTGTCGGCCAAAAACCAAAAAGAAGCCATGGAGAAAAACCTGGCTACGCTGGATGCTCAGCTGGCCATGTACACCATTAAATCGCCCATTTCCGGAACTGTGGAAAGTGTGGATCTTAAAATCGGGCAGGCAGCGGCACCGGGTTTCCCCTTGTTCAAAGTAGTGAATTTGAGCAACCTGAAGGTGGTTGCTGATGTGGCTGAAACCTTTTCAGGAAAAATCAATTTCGGTGACGCTGTTAAAGTGCAGTTTGACGATATAAATAAGGAGGTGGATTCGAAGATCAGTTTCGCATCAAAAGTGATTGACCCTTTGAACCGCACATTCAAAATTGAAATCAGACTGGGCGGTATTGAAGGCGCCAAGCCCAACATGCTGGCCAAACTTAAAATTATTGATTACACAACCCCGGCGGCCATTTCGGTTCCCACCAATGCCATTTCCAAAACCGATAAAGAGAGTTTTGTAATGGTGATGACTGAAGAAAATGGAAAAAAAGTAGCCAAAAGAAAGGTGGTTGTAACCGGACATACAGGAGAAACCCGCACTGAAATTACATCGGGGCTTGCTGCCGGTGACAAGGTAATTGTAACCGGTTTTCAGGAACTGAACGACGGTCAGGAAATCAGTGAAACCATCAACCCCTGATTTAAACACAAACTAAAATGAGTGGTTCTAAAGAATTCAAACCCACCAGCTGGAGCATTGATAACAAAACGAGTATTTATGTACTCACTGTTTTTATTGCCCTGGCGGGTATTCTCTCCTACATCCGTTTGCCCAAAGAAAGATTTCCCGATATTGTTATACCGACCATTTATGTACAAACCATCTATCCGGGTTCATCGCCAAAAGACATTGAAAACCTGATTACCAAACCCATTGAAAAGAAAATTAAATCCATCAGTGGGGTAAAAAAGCTAAAAAGTCAAAGCATTCAGGATTTCTCCATCATCATTGTTGAATTCAATACCGATGTAAAAGTTGAAGAAGCCAAGCGAAAGGTGAAAGATGAGGTAGACAAGGCCAAAGCCGATTTGCCCAACGATTTAAAAAAAGACCCCTCGGTGATGGAGGTAAACTTCAGCGATATGCCCATCATGTATGTGAATATCAGCGGCAACTTTGATCTTCCAACACTTAAAAAATATGCTGAAGCAGCCAAAGATCGCTTTGAAAGTTTAACCCAAATTACCCGGGTAGATATGGCCGGTGCGCTGGATCGCGAAATACAGGTAAACATCGATTTAGCCAAAATGGGAGCCGCTGGCTTAACGCTTGATGATGTTTCCCGCGCCATACAATTCGAAAACATGCGCATAGCCGGGGGCAACATTGATGTGGACAGAATGAAAAGGTCTTTGAGTGTAAGTGGTGAATTTGCCTCCAAAAAAGACCTTGAAGACATGGTTATCCGCAGCAGTGGTGGTGCCACCATGTATCTGAGAGATGTTGCAGAAGTAGAGGATGCTTACGCCGAAAAGGAAAGTTACGCCCGCCTTGAAGGCAATCCGGTCATTACGCTGAACATCATCAAAAGATCAGGGGAAAACCTCATTGAAGCCAGCGATAAATGCCGCGCTATTCTGGCCGATTTAAAAAAGACCGGTGTTTATCCTGAAGGATTGAAAGTGGTACTCACGGGCGACCAAAGCACACAAACCCGGGTTACACTGCACGATCTGATCAATACCATCATCATCGGATTTATTCTGGTTACCCTGATATTAATGTTCTTTATGGGTACCACCAACGCCATTTTTGTGGGATTAAGCGTACCTCTCAGCTGTTTCGTCGCCTTTTTGGTGATGCCCATTATTGGTTTCAGTTTGAACATGATTGTGCTGTTCAGCTTTTTGCTGGCTTTGGGAATTGTGGTTGACGATGCCATTGTGGTTATTGAAAACACCCACCGAATTTTTGCCGGAGGAAAAGGTAAAATTCCAATCGTTCAGGCAGCTAAAAAAGCCGCCGGTGAGGTGTTTTTGCCCGTTCTATCCGGAACCCTCACAACACTGGCACCATTCATTCCCCTGGCTTTCTGGCAGGGTATTGTAGGTAAATTCATGTTCTTTCTGCCGGTTACCCTAATTATCACTTTGCTGGCATCCTTGCTGGTTGCATACATCATCAACCCGGTTTTTGCGGTTGATTTCATGGCCCATACTGAGGAAAATCCTGCTACCAAACCCAAACTTACCAAGGGATTCAAAAAAACCTCATTGTTTTTTGGCGTTGCCATAGTACTCGCCTACATCATGTTCGGTTTCGGCGGCGGCAATTTCACCCTGTTACTTTATATTCTGTATGCAATTCACCATTTTTGGCTTGATGCTGTAATTTATCGTTTTCAACACAACAGTTGGCCAAGAGTGCAAAATGCATATAAGCGCCTTGTTACTAAAATTTTGATTGGCAAACGACCGGTTCTGCTGCTCCTGGGCACAGTGGTACTGCTCTTTTTCTCTTTCTTTATTACCGCAATCAGAAAACCCGGAGTGGTGTTTTTCCCTCAGGCAGAGCCGAACTTTACTTATGTTTACATTACCACACCTGTGGGCACCAGTGCAAAATTCACCGACAGCATTGTGCGAAAAGCAGAAAAGGAAGTTTTCGGTGTAATTGGCTTGAACAACCCACTTGTGGAAAGCGTAATCAGCAATGTGGCTGTAGGCGCTACCGATCCCAACAGCGGCGATAGAACGGTGGCAGGCAACAGAGGTAAAATTACCGTGGCCTTTGTCGAGTTTTCAAAAAGAAACGGGGCAAGCACCTCGGCACTTCTGAAAAAAATTCGTGAAAACATTAAACCCATAGCCGGTGTAGATGTGGTTGTAGAGCAGGAAAGAAATGGCCCACCCGTTGGAAAAGCAGTAAACATTGAAATTCGTGGCGACGATTTCAGTATTTTGGTGAATACTGCCTCTGCTTTAAAACGCTATCTCGATGACAGAAAAATTGACGGTGTTGAAGAATTAAAAACCGACTTCATCAGCAGCAAACCCGAGGTTTTTGTCAAAATTGACAGGGAACGAGCCAACAGGCAAGGAATCAGCACCGCACAAATTGGCATGGCACTTAGAAACTCCATTTTTGGCAACGAAGCAAGCAAATTCCGAGATGCCAATGACGATTACCCCATCATGGTGCGTATAAAAAAGGAGCAGGCAAACGATCTGGATGCCCTGCTGAACATGCGCATTACCTACCGCGACATGGTAGCCGGCGGAATGCTTCGTCAGGTTCCTTTATCGGCAGTGGCCACTGTGGAATACACAAACAGTTATGGTGGCATCAACCGCCTCAACCAAAAAAGGGTCATTACCCTCTCAAGCAATGTATTGCAAGGTTATGCCCCAAACGAAGTGGTAAGTCAGGTAAACAACGCTATTGGTGATTTCGGCACCAAAGAAGGAGTTGAAATTGTAATGACAGGAGAACAGGAAGAGCAAAAAGAAACGCAGTCTTTTCTGGGTCTTGCCATGCTGGCCTCCATCGGCCTTATCGTTATCATTTTGGTAACGCAGTTCAACTCCATCAGCAAACCCATTATCATTCTTACCGAAATCTTTTTCTCGGTCATTGGCGTACTGCTTGGCTTTGCCATTTTCGACATGTCGTTTTCAGTGGTTATGACTGGCATCGGCATCGTAGCCCTGGCCGGCATAGTTGTTCGAAACGGAATTTTGCTGGTTGAATTCACCGATTTGCTTCGCAGCAAAGGGGTTTCACTCAACGAGGCCATAATCGAAGCAGGCAAAACCCGCATGACTCCGGTATTGCTTACTGCAGGTGCCACCATTTTAGGCCTGGTTCCGCTGGCTGTTGGTTTAAACATGGATTTTGTAACGCTGTTTACCGAACTCAATCCTCACCTTTACTTTGGTGGAGACAGTGTAGCTTTCTGGGGGCCCTTGAGCTGGACCATGATTTTTGGACTCGGCTTCGCCACTTTCCTAACACTCATACTGGTTCCGGCCATGTACCTTCTGAATGAAAAGTTCAAATCAAAGATCTATCGTCTGTTTGGCAAAACCTACAACCCCGATGCGAACGCCAAACCCGATGCGCTGCAGAATCTTGAACTGTGATTGAAACTACATTTACAGCTTAAACATTAAGTTTGTGCTGTTGGTGAAGGCATCTGCAACTTTTCCGCCTGTTGAGTGGCTTAAATCGCTTGGTTTTCAAATCACCAAACTAGAAAACGGTTGCGTTCACTTGGGCAGAAAAGAAAATGCAATAGACCTGCTTTGGATACCAGGTGGAATTTCCATTCCGGCAGCGGTTGGGCAATTTCGGTTTATTATACACGAAGATGTTTGGCGCTGCCGACCCAATGCCGTTAAAACCCGAATACACTCGTTACTGAACATAAACAAGCGGGTACATGGCAGGCAATGTGTGGTTAAACGCATAAACAAAGCAACTGCCGAGGCTTTTCTAAACCAATACCATACTGGCGGATATGTTCAGTGTTATTTCAAATATGGGCTATTTTACAAAGATGAATTCATGGCTTGTGCCACATTCAGCAAAAAACGAAAATTCATCGGTCATCCCCAGCCATTTTTTAGCGCTGAACTGCTCCGTTTCGCCGTTAAAGACGGTTTTTATGTTGCCGGGGGGCTGCATAAATCAATCAGCTGCTTCTTAAATGAAACAGGGGTAAACCACCTTATGACTTATGCAGATAAAGAGTGGACAGCAGGTCGCAGTTATGAAAAAATCGGGTTTATTCATGAAGGAGACACTCCACCCCTCACCTTTTCAGTCAATGCTGTAAGCTTTGAACGAACTGTGTTAAAACACCCTTCCCAAGCGCTTGTCGACAATTGCTATCGGGTGTCGAATTTGGGAAATAAACGCTTCGTTTTACAACAATAAAAAAGGCTCCATTTCGGGAGCCTTTTTAATTCAATTCTATTTTTGATTAATTCAGATCAAAGGTATTTTTCAACTTCAGCAAACCACGGCTGTAAAGTTCTGTGCTGTAACGACCTTTTTTCAGTTTGCCGGTCAGCGTGCCTGAACCGGGGTAATACCATTTCATTTTGTGCATTTCTCCATCTGCTACAATGGTTTGCTTCATGCTAATTACAGTTCCTTTGTCCATCAGCCCTTTGTTGCCGGCACCGGTCAAAACTTCTCCGTCAGGACCAATGATTCTAATGCTGATTTCTTCTTCAACAGGTTCTTTAATTAAAGGATTTTCCAGCACATCGAAAGAAATTTTAAACTTTTCAATGGACTTGAATTTGTAAGTTTCAATTTGCTGATTGCCTTTTTTGCCAATACCTGCAGTCATCAGGGTTCCAAACTGTGGCACTGCACCGCGGGTTACGCGATCTTTCATATCGGCAGATGCGTTTCTTTCCGATTCCAGTTGACTGGCAATTTGGTCTCTTTCACGGGTTAGCTGCGCTACTTTCGACATCAGCTCGTTGATTTCTTTGTTCTTTTCTTCAAGCATTTTTTTCAGTGCTTCAAGTTCCTTCGTTTCTTTAGCACTGATTTTTCCTGAAGACGATGATGGAACACCGGTACGGGCAATCTGCGAACGCAGTGCGGCAAGTTGTCCCAGTAATTCTCTTATTTTGGGGTTATTAGGCCCTTCCAGTTCCTCAATTTTACCGGTTAAATCTTTCTTTTCTGTTTGCAAACCCTGAATCATTTGACCCAGAGAGTCTTCCATTTTTTGGATGGATTTCTGAAGTGAGTCTTTCATCATCAGAATGGCCATCTTTTCTTTTTCGGCTTTACTGGCTTGGTTTCTTTTTGAGAAGAAGTAGGCATTTCCGCCAATGGAGGCCGCGAGCAAAACGCCCATCAAAGCCACGATTACATTTCTGTTCATTGAGTTCTCTTAGCAGTTGTGCAATATTAATCTAAAAAATGCAAAAAAACTATTTCTTAATCACGGGATGATGGGAAGATGTTATCAATTCCAATATGTCATCGGGTGATTTTCCCACCGCTATAATGCGCTGTTTTCGGTCTATTAGTATGGTCTCAGGTATTCGTTTAATTTTTAATTTCCTATTAATATCATTCGAACTGAAACCCTGTAACAATTTGGTTTCAAAACGCTTGTTGTAACGGTAAATATATTTTCCGCTTGCACCGTAATTCAGCGATAAAACCTGAAAATCTTTTATGTTAATTCGGCCCAGTGCGTGAAGCCCTGAACTGTCTTTTATATGCTTTTCCGACTGATCGTGCCAAACATAAATCAGTGTTTGTTTGCCTCTCAGTTTTCTAATTCCCGCCATTTTCGTTTTGGGCTCATTCTTTTGGCCTAAAATCTTTTTGTAACGAAAACGAGGCAGCTT
>CANHCW010000015.1 GCA_947459165.1 Flavobacteriales bacterium | reverse complement strand
TATCCTCGATATGGGAATGAATGATATTTGGGGAACCACAAGCAATGTGGCGTTCAAAAACAGCATGCAATCGTGCATTAACAAAATTAAAGCTGCCAATCCTTCCACCGAATTCATTCTCATTGGCAATATGCTTCCAGATGTTGCTTCGCAAGGGGCACCATCCAACGGCGATGTGCTGATGTATGGATTTCTCTCTCAATTGAAAAGTCTTGAATCAACCGGAATTGCAGTATTTGATATGACCACCCTCAGTGACAGCATTTACAGGCGCAAAGGAGCAAAGCACTGTCATTCCAATTCACTGCATCCCAACGATTACTTGGCCAGGTGGTATGCACAGGGTTTGGCTGAGTTGTTTAACGATGGAAGCACTCCTGCCAAGAAGGGCAAAAAGTACTTCGTAAATACCACCGGAAACAACACCGACGGGCTCAGTTTAGCAACAGCATGGACCTCATTGGATAAAGTAAATTCAAACACCTTTTTAAGCGGCGATACCATTTTATTTGAAGCGGGCAAAACATTCGCCGGAAATCTTGAATTTGACAATACTGATGGCAACTCACCATCTAATCCCATTTTCATCAACACTTACGGCGGTGGAATTGCAACCATCAAAACATCAGTAACAAACAAATGTGGTTTTAAAGCCTCAAATACACAAGGGTTTCATTTGAGTAACCTTCACTTTTCCGGACCGGGAAATGGCACCCAGAAAGATATTGATGGCATTTTGTTTTTTACAACTAATCCGACCGGTTATTTAAGTAATATTAGCATTAAAAACTGTGAAGTAAGTGGATTCGGTTATTGTGGTATCCGTTTTTATTCAAACTGGGATATAAATGTAAAAGCCGGATATAAAGATGTGTTCATTGAGAATTGCAAGGTTCATGATTGCAGAGAAAATGGTATTGTTTCATTTGCATACGACAATCAATCCACTAACTTTTATCATCACAAAAACTTCAACATCAGAAACACAGAGGTTTACAATATTACCGGGTATGCATCATCAACACACAAAGGCAGCGGAATTGTACTTTCTCAATTAGATTCTTCATTGATTGAAAGGTGCGTAGCTTACAATACTGGAACCGCCAATTCAGCATGTGGAGGACCAGGAGGAATTTGGGTATGGGCTGCAAATCGCATCACCATTCAATTCTGCGAATCACATCACAACTCATCAGGAACCGGAACAGGTTGCGATGGTCTTGGTTTTGATTTAGACGGAGGTGTAACCAATTCAATCATTCAATATTGTTACTCTCACGACAACGACGGGGCCGGTTATCTTCTGGGTAATTTCGATGGTGCTCGTCCTTGGGGCAACAACACTGTGAGGTATTGCATTAGCGCTAACGACTCCCGCACCAACAACAGTCCTGTTACCTTGTTTACCGCCCCAAACACCCAATGGAATGGATTGAAATTTTATAACAACACCATTGTAGTTTCAACCTCAGCTAAAAACAACTACCCCGATTTTGGTGCTTTTCAAATGACCAATTACGGAAGCAATATGTCTGGAATTGAATGCTACAATAATATTTTTCAAACTGCCGATGGGCTTCCATTTGTGAGTGTGCCTTTGGTTTTCACCCCACAAAATCCCAAATTTATAGGTAACATGTATTACACCAACGGCACCAAAACGGTTTGGAAATGGGGTTCGCAAACAGCCAACTCGCTGGATGAATTCCGCAGCATTTCGCCCAACTGTGAAAATCTGTCTGGCACCAAAACCGGATTTTTTGCAAATCCGGATTTAAAAAATGCTTCCGCCACGCCTGCAACAATTTATCCTCAGCCAACAGAAAAGCTCGATCAATACATGCCCTTGCCCGGCACATCGGCCATTGATAAAGGATTAAATTTAATCTCAACATTTTCAATAAACCCAGGCAACCGTGATTTTGCCAACAACAGCATTCCCGGCAATTCACTCTACGATTTGGGTGCTTTTGAAAACAGCACAACAAATTCACTAAAAACAGCCGAAAGTAGCTTTTTTAAACTACTTCCAAACCCTTTTAGCGGCGAAGAATTAACAATGCAAATGGCCCATAACGGGGTATTGCAGGGGTTTTACCTTTATTCATCAACAGGAAAACTCCTGTTGAGTAGTATTCCCGAACCGACGGGTAACCGAGGGTTGTATCGGGTTATTACTGGCTCACTTCAGGCGGGCATGTACATAGCGAGTATTGAAACTGTTGATGGTAAAATAGAATCTCAAATTCTTATTGTGAAATAAGCAATTTGGAAATCAGAAAGGCGAATTGGGCAAATTGCGTTTATTTTGCCTTATGCATCAGCTCTCTGCAGTCATCATCACTTTCAATGAAGAAGCCAATATTGCGGTTTGCATTGAATCGGTAAAAGCCATTGCCGACGAGATTTTGGTGCTGGACAGCTTTTCAACTGATAGAACACGGGAAATTTGCATTGCGCATGGAGTTCGGTTTGAGCAACATGCATTCGACGGGCATATTCAGCAAAAAAACAGGGCCAAAAACCTGGCAAAGCATCAGTGGGTGCTGAGTTTGGATGCCGATGAGAAACCGTCTGAACAGCTGATTCAATCCATTCAGGCGCTGAAGCAAAACCCGCTTAATTTGGCCGATGGCTATGTCATGAACCGCCTTAATTTTTTTTGTGGAAAACCCATTAAAACCTGTGGATGGTACCCGGACAGAAAATTGAGATTATGGAAAAAGGATTCCGGTGAATGGACCGGCGTCAATCCGCACGACAGATTTGAATTGCATGTGGGCAAAAAACAACTGTTTTTGCACGGTGATATACTTCACAACACCTACCCCACCCGCAATCAGATGATTGCCCAGATGAACAAGTTTGCGCGCATTGCCGCCGGTGAACTGAAACACAAACCTACAATAGTGTTATTGGGTAAAATGATGTTCGGCTCGGTTTTTCGTTTTTTGCGCTGCTATTTTTTTAAATTGGGCTTTACAGATGGAAAAGCCGGACTGGATATTAGCCTGCATCAGGCATTGGAGGTTTTTTACAAATACCGGATGGCCATAAAATTGAAAAACAGCAATTAATGGCATTGCAAAACCAATTTACTGATTTTGAATTGGAAGCCGGCTGCGACGAGGCGGGCAGGGGCTGTCTTGCCGGACCTGTTTTTGCTGCGGCGGTGATTCTAAAACCCGGGTTTTACCACCCTGCCCTGAATGACAGCAAACAGGTGAGCAAAAAGGACAGGGACGAACTGCGGGATTTTATTGAAAAAGAAAGCCTTTGCTGGAGTGTTGCCCTTTGCACACCCACTGAGATTGATGAAATCAACATTCTCAATGCCAGTATTTTGGCTATGCAACGGGCCGTGGAATCTCTTTCTGTTGAACCCCAATACCTGCTGATTGACGGTAACCGCTTCAAACCGTACAAAAACATTCCCCACAGCACCATGATAAAAGGCGATGCGCGGTTTGCCAACATTGCGGCGGCCAGTATTTTAGCCAAAACGCACCGCGATGCTTACATGACTGAATTGCACCTGAAGTTTCCGGAATATGCTTGGAACAGCAATTTTGGATATCCCACTCCACCGCATCGTAAAGCAATTGAAAAGTTTGGCCCCACCGAGCACCACAGAATGAGTTTTCAGTTGTTGAAAAGTCAGTTAACCCTGTTTTGAGCCGTTTGCATTCCGTAAATTGCGGGTCCATGATCAGGATCTTCATTCATCTGCTTTTGCCAACCCTTTTCCTATTATCCTGCGGACTGAATAAGCAGGAAAAACCTTTGTCGTCGGCCATGGACGAAGCCTCGGAACGACTGGAATTTGAATTAAAACGACTCTCTGATCCTGCCACGGGTAGGATACCGGACCACATAAGGCAAAAGGAACTGGCTTATGCCCAAACCCTGCCCTCGGACGATGTCGGCTTGATCAGAAGAAACAATGCGGTTGAATTTGTCAATCGCGGGCCTTGGAATGTGGGTGGTCGAACCCGCGCTTTTGGCATTGATATTTCAAACGAAAATCGTTTGGTTTCCGGATCTACCTCGGGGGGAATGTGGCTGAGTGAAAACAGCGGCAAATCATGGAAAATGACCACCACAGCGGTTCAGATGCTGAATCCAACCTGTTTGGTTCAGGATAAAAGGCCTGGGCATACCCAAACCTGGTTTTTCGGCACCGGAGAGGCTTACGGGGCTTCACCAAGTAAACCCTGGGCTTATTATCTTGGCGATGGTTTATTCAAAAGCAGTGACAGTGGAAAAACCTGGTCAGCTCTGCTTTCGACAGGTGCAGGAAATCCGGAATCTTTCAGCTCAAACTGGCAACTGGTTTGGAATCTGGCGATCGATGAAAGCGCAAACGACACACTTGAGGAACTCTACGCTGCCACCTACGGAGCATTGTACAGAAGTGAAAATGGTGGCAAAAACTGGAGTCAGGTTAGAACGGGCGGAAGTTATTTTACCGATGTTGCAGTGACAGAATCAGGAGTTGTTTATGCCACATTGAGTGCTGATGGAACACAAAGAGGAATTTGGCGTTCGGTTGACGGAAAAACCTTTACCAACATCACACCGGCCAATTTCCCGACAGGTTTTCGACGCATTGTCATAGGCATTGATCCCAACAACGAAAATCGTGTTTATTTTCTGGCCAATACCCCCGGATTCGGAAAAGTAACACGCAACTATCTGGGAGAACCCGAGTACAACAGCTTTTACCGCTACACTTATCTAAAACTCAACGGTGCCGATACCAATGCCCGCTGGGATAATTTGTCTGCAAACCTGCCTGCAACAGGCGGCATGTTCGACAAATGGAATGTGCAGGGTTCATACGACATGGTTGTGGCTGTGCGTCCAGGTGACAGCAATACCGTGATCATTGGCGGCACCAACCTTTACAGAAGCAAAACTGCTTTCAACGACAGTATCAATACAACATTCATTGGCGGTTATGAGAAAAACAGTGCTTTGCCGGCGATCAACAGCTATCTCAACCACCATCCCGATCAGCATGGAGTAGCGTTTATGCCATCAAACCCCAAAGTGATGCTGAGTTACCACGATGGTGGAGTTTGCAGAACCAACGACATTGATGCCGCTTCCGTAACTTGGGAAAGTTTAAACAACGGATACCTGACCACCCAGTTTTACACAGTGGCCATAGACAAGGCAACAATAAATGACCCTGTTATTGTGGCGGGGGCGCAGGACAATGGCAGTTGGTTTACGGGGTCGGAATCACCTCAAAATCCATGGACGCAACCCAGAGGCGGGGACGGTAGTTATTGCGCCATTGCTGGTGGTAAATCCATGTACTATTTGAGCATACAAAATGCCAAAATGATGAAAGCGGTGCTCGACGCCAACGGCAAGCGCACTGCCTGGGCACGCATTGACCCCATTGGATTGAAAAAACCAAAATTCATCAATCCTTTTGCATTGGATCCGCGAAACAACAATGTGATGTACCTTGCGGGAGGAAAATACCTTTACCGCAATCACAACCTGGCGGGAATTCCTCTCAACAACAGCTGGGATTCCATTTCCACCAACTGGACTCGCTGGGAAGACAGTGTTCCTGTGGCCAACGCTTTTATCAGCTCCGTTCATGTTTGCAATCAGCCGGCATCCAGGGTGTATTACGGAACGGACAACCGCAGAGTTTACCGGGTTGACAACGCCATTTCAGGCACCCCAAAACCGGTTGACATTACTTCCAGCATTGTAGGCAATGCCTTCCCTTTCAGCGCCAATGTGAGCTGCATTACCACCAATCCCAATAATGGTGATGAGGTGCTGGTATCTTTCAGCAATTACAATGTAAACAGTATTTTTCGAAGCCCCGACGGTGGCAAAACCTGGCAAGCCATTGGGGGCAATCTTGAACCGGCAAATGGAACGGGTCCCAGTGTGCGTTGGCTGTCTGTATTGCCTGTTAAAGACGGAATTATTTATCTGGCCGCTACAAGCACCGGATTGTACGCCACAACCAAACTCAACGGAAACGCAACAATTTGGGTACAACAGGGGTCCAAAACCCTGGGGTTTGTAGTTTGTGATATGATTGAAACCCGTCCGCTTGATGGGACTGTAGTGGTGGCTACCCATGGAAATGGCATTTTCAGTGCGCAATACAATAGCGTTGGCAATATCGTTTCTGCCGAAGAAATCGGTTCGCTGTTCAACGGAGTAAAATTATTCCCAAATCCGGCTCAGGATCTGTTGCAGATTGCTTTCAATTCAACGGCAAAAAAACCGGTAGAACTGCAGGTTTACGATGAAAGCGGCAGGTTGCTCAAGCGCGAGGATTGCGCTGTAGAAACGGGAGAAAACACCTTCAATATGAATACGGCCGGGTTGAAACAAGGTGTTTATTACCTGCAAATTTTCAGCCCAAGCGGCAGAAAATGCTTACAGTTTGTCATATCGCGGTAATTCCTTGCATTTCGCGTTGTAATTTCGCTGCATTCGATGACCGACAAAATTTTAATTCTTGACTTTGGTTCACAGTACACACAGCTCATTGCAAGGCGGGTAAGAGAACTGAATGTTTATTGCGAGATACATCCTTTCAATCACTTTCCCCAACCTGATTCATCGGTAAAAGGCATTATACTTTCGGGCAGTCCCAGCAGTGTGAATGAAGAGAATGCGCCAGATATTGATGTAAAATCGTTGCTGGAACAATTTCCCACACTGGGGGTATGTTATGGTGCCCAGCTGATGGCGAAAAAACTTGGTGGTGAAGTAGGTAAAAGTGCCCACCGCGAGTACGGTCGTGCCATGCTCATTCAAACAGGCGAAAACAACCAACTGCTTGATGGCTTGAATTATGAAAGTCAGGTGTGGATGAGCCACAGCGACTCTATATTGCGGGTGCCCGAAGGAAGCAGAATTATTGGCACGACCAGCAGCATTCCGGTAGCAGCATTTCAAATGGATGCATTTCCTGCGGCTTATGGGATTCAATTTCACCCCGAAGTGTATCACAGTACCGAGGGAAAAGAACTTTTGGGTAATTTCCTTTATAAAATTTGCGGCTGTGCCGGTGATTGGACTCCGGGACATTTTATCGAAGAGAGTATATCGTCCATTCAAAAACAGGTGGGCAATGATACTGTGATTTTGGGCTTAAGCGGCGGTGTTGACAGTTCTGTAGCGGCACTGTTACTGCATAGGGCCATTGGCAAGCGCCTTCACTGTATTTTCATCAACAACGGATTGCTGAGAAAAGATGAATTTACCGAGGTGCAGGAAGCTTACAAACAGCTGGACTTAAATGTTCACGCCATTGATGCCTCAGAACGGTTTTATAGAGAGCTGCATGGAGTTTCAGATCCAGAAACCAAGAGAAAAATCATTGGCAGGGTGTTTGTAGAGGTGTTTCAGGACGAGGCAAAGAGAATTCCCGAAGCCAGATGGCTTGCACAGGGAACCATTTACCCCGATGTGATTGAAAGTGTAAGCGTGAAAGGACCCAGTGCAACCATTAAAAGCCACCACAATGTTGGAGGTTTACCCGAATCACTGCATTTGGGCATCGTGGAACCCTTGCGCAGTTTGTTTAAAGATGAAGTAAGGCGGGTTGGGAAAGAACTGGGACTGCCCGGAGAAATCCTGAACAGGCACCCCTTCCCCGGTCCTGGTCTTGCCATTCGCATTATTGGCGATATCACCGAAAGCAAAGTAAAACTTTTGCAGGAGGCCGATGCCATTTACATTGAAAAACTAAAATCTTCGGGCTGGTATGACCAAATTTGGCAGGCCGGCACCATTTTACTCCCGGTTCAAAGCGTAGGAGTCATGGGCGATGAAAGAACCTACGAGCAGGTGGTGGCGTTAAGGGCTGTAACCAGTACCGACGGCATGACCGCCGATTGGGTTCACATACCGTATGAATTGCTGGCCGATATCAGCAACAGCATTATTAATCGTGTAAAAGGTATTAACCGAGTGGTTTACGACATTAGCTCCAAACCTCCGGCAACCATTGAATGGGAATGAGAATCCTTGCTGTCATATTGATTTTTTTAATGTCCGGCTTAAACGCCGGAGGGTTGAAAGCGCAAAAGGCCCCTGTTAAAAAAACATACAACATTGCTTTGTTGCTGCCATTTAAATCCAATGAAACAGGATCAACTGCTGTGGCTGATGCCATTATGGATTATTATCAGGGATTTAAGATGGCAGTGAAAGAACTGGAAGAAAGTGGTTTAAAAGCAAAAGTTTTTGTTTTTGATACCGATAAAGACAGCTTAGCCCTCGAACGACTGCTCACAAAAAGGGAACTTAAGGAAATGGATGTGATTATTGGTCCGGTTTATGAAGATGGAATGCGAAAAACGGAAGCATTTTGTATAGCAAATCAAATCCTTCTTGTATCTCCCTTAAAGTATTTTGAAGCTTCAAAAACAGGTGTTACCACCATCAACTTCTTTACATCAGACTCACTAAGGCACGCAAGCGTGATGAAAAATGTATTTCGAATGTTTCCCAAACATCGCTTTTTTATTGTTTCCGACGGAAGTTCTGCTTCCAAGCGTAATGCCGGAATTATAAAAAAAGTATGTACAGAACTGAAAGTACCAAATTACCGTTCGGTTTCCATTGCTGCAGGAAAAATCACCCCTGCCATTACACGAACAGATAGCATTATTCTTATTTCTACAATAGAGAGTACCGATGTAAAAGCCGACCTGTTGGCACAGATAAAGAATAAAAAAGCCAGTTGGGTATTGGGTCATCACGAATGGCTGAGTACTTACAAAAGTGTTTCGAACCTGAATGAACCCAGACTTTTGTACCCGGAAATGACAATTAAAACGCCTTTAGATTCAGGATTGCGCATTTTTGCGGAACGGTTTTACGACAACTACATGGGCGATCCCAGTAAGTATGCTTATATTGGATATGACCAAGGGTTGTTTTTGGGGTATGGCCTTATGAGTTTCGGCACATCGTTTTGGTCGAGCACAGCAGGTTTGGACTTTAAGGGTTTGATTAACCACATTCAGCTGAGTGATTGCAATGGATGTAATGAAATCAACAACAGCGGGCTTCATTTTATCAGAATTTCAGAAGGCACTAGGGAGGAATACGAACCCTGAGCATTGCTGGTAACAGACTAAGAACTGCCGCTGCTCTTTTGGCGGAATGGGAAAGGAAGGGTCCTCTGCATTTGTGGCTGCAACAAGTTTTTAAGCATAAAAAACAGTTTGGCAGCAAGGACAGAAAGTTTTACCGAGATGCCATTTATGCCCTTTTCCGGCTAGGTGACTGGGGAAGTAAGCTGAATACCGAAACGAGAATGGCGTTGGGTTTGTGGAGGCAGTTTCCGGAAAGAACCGAATTCCAAGATTATTTAAAATCAAGTGGAATTGTTCAGGGCAATTTGCTCTCGTTTGAGGATTACTGCCGGGATGTAAAAGAACCCTATGAACCATACCAAAATTTTGAGAGTTATTTACAGCCTGAAGCAGAAATGTCGGAACTCAACGAGTGGTTTGGGTCTGTGGCACCAGTTTGGATAGGTGCCAATCCGTCGCGCCTTGCTGAACTATCGGATTTTCTATTGAAAAAAGGCATTGAGGCGCGGAAAGACAGAGGTGCTTTTGAATTGCAGGCAGGTTCTCAATTGAACGAAGCTGTTGAAAAGGGCTTGTGCAGGATTCAGGATTTATCGAGTCGTTTGAGTATTGATGAGCACTTACACCCTGGTGCAGAGCTCATTTGGGATGCCTGCTGCGGTGCCGGAGGCAAATCGCTGCGGCTTTGCGAAGCTTATCCCAATGCAACCCTTTACATTTCAGACAGCCGACCTGCCATTGTAAACAACGCAGAAAACCGATTTCGGCTGTTAGGCTACCCTGCACCCTTTAGTGCCGTTTGCAACCTGAATAAAAAAGTTTCCGAAATGGTTTTTGCAAACGGGGCAATCATAAAAAAAGCCGTTTTCGACATGGTGGTGTGCGATGTTCCTTGCAGCGGAAGCGGAACCTGGAGGCGAACACCGGAAAATTTGAGTGAGTTCAACACCAAACAGATTGAAGAATACGCCAGCCTACAGCGAAAAATTGTTGGAAATTCCCTTCCCTTTCTAAAGCCGGGCGGAACCCTTGTTTATATTACCTGTTCAGTATTTTCGGCTGAAAATAGGGTGAATGCCGAGATAATTGCGGCTGAAAACGGATTGAAACTGAAGGAATCCGGGGTGATTGGGGGATTAAAACTGAATGCAGATTACCTGTACAGAGCTGTGTTGAAAAAGCCTTAGTGGCTGTCGTAAGCCCACTTTACATAAATACTTCCCCAGGTAAAACCTCCGCCAAAGGTGCTGATGATGAGGTTATCACCCTTTTTGAATTTCCTTTCGAAATCGTACATAAGCAAGGGCAGGGTTCCGGCTGTGGTGTTGCCGTAACGATCTATGTTGACGAGTACCTTTTCTTTATCTAGCCCCATTCGTTCAGCCGTCGCATCAATAATGCGCAGATTGGCCTGATGTGCAATGAGCCAGTTAACCGAATCAGAATTGAGACCATTTCTTTCCATTACATTGTAGCTTACTTCAGCCATGTTGGTAACGGCAAATTTGAAAACGGTTTTGCCTTCCTGATACACATAATGCTGACGGGCAGCCACAGTTTCAAGCGTTGGCGGATTCATGGATCCACCGGCGGGCTGAAACAGGAATTCTCTGCCGCTGCCATCCATGTGCAAACTGCTATCGAGCACCCCATAACCGTCGGTATTGGGCTCTAGCAGCACACAACCACCGCCGTCACCAAAAATAATGCAGGTATTGCGATCGGTGTAGTCGATAATGGTACTCATTTTATCAAAACCACATACCAGTACTTTTTTAGAACCGGTTTGCACAAAACGGCTACCGGTTTCCAGCGCATATAAAAATCCTGAACAAGCGGCGGCAATGTCAAAACCCCAGGCATTTTTAGCACCTATTTTGTCGGCAATAATGTTGGCTGTGGCGGGAAAAATGTAATCACCAGTGATGGTACCAACTAAAATCACATCAATTTCTTCAGGTGAGATACCGCGTTTTTCGAGCATGGGTAAAATGGCCTGTACAGCCATGTCGCTTGTTGCTTTTCCCGGTTCGCGCTGAATATGCCGTTCCTTAATACCTGTTCTGGTGGTAATCCATTCGTCGCTGGTATCAACCATTTTTTCCAGATCGGCGTTGCTAAGTATTGTGTCGGGCACATACCCACCCACCGCTGTTATTGCTGCTGTTATCTTTTGCATTAGGATGTAGCTTGGGAAGCCGAAATGGCCTCCTTGATTTTTTGAATCATACCGCTTTCTACTTCTTCAGCGGCTAGTTCAATCATTTTAACAAAGGTATCGGCTTTGGTAATGCCGTGACCAACAATTACGGGAGCATTTACGCCCAAAATGGAACTTCCGCCGTAATGTTTGAAGTTAAATTTGTCCAGGAATTCATCCTGTACTCCCCTTTTCGCCAAACGGTAATACATGCCTTCACAAACTTTGATGATGACATTGCCTGTGAATCCGTCGCACACCACCACATCAAAATCGTCACTAAAAATATCTCTACCTTCCACATTGCCCACGAAATTGATATTGGTCGTGTTCTTAAAGATGCTATGGGTTGCGCGGCTAAAAATACTACCTTTCTCTTCTTCTTCGCCAATATTCAAAAGACCCACCTTTGGTTCTGCGACTTTGTAAACAGAACGATAAAAAACAGAACCCAGCATAGCAAACTGCTGCATGTGTTCCGGTTTGCAATCAGCATTGGCCCCAACATCAAGGAGAAGGCCCGGGTGATTGTTTAAGCGAGGAATGGCAGCCGTTAAACAAGGTCTGTCTATACCGGGAATGGCTTTTACGGTCATTAGGGAACCCACAAGCATGGCCCCTGTATTTCCCGCACTCAAAAACGCATCAATTTGGCCTTGGGCTAAATATTGAAAGCCACGGGCAATGCTCGAATCCTGTTTGGCAGAGAAAGCCCTGACAGGATGTTCTCCCATTTCAATTTCCGTAGGGCAGTCAACGATGCTGAAAAGATTGGCATCAACACCCTCCTCTTTGCAAACGGATAGTATTACTTCCTTATTACCAAACAGCACAAGCTGATAATGCGGATGCACACGCGCGGCCGATGAAGCTCCTTTAATGGCTTCCAAAGGGGCGAAATCGCCACCCATCGCGTCAACACCGATCTTCATTATCAGGCTTCGTTGCGGCCTTTCATTACTTTCTGGCCGCGATACATTCCCGTTTCAAGATTCACCCTGTGGTAAAGGGAAACATCGCCGGTAACCGGATCTGCAATCATGGGGCGCACGCCCAGTTTATCGTGTGTGCGGCGTTTGTCGCGGCGGGTTTTTGAGATTTTTCTCTTAGGATGTGCCATTTTTTATTTTTTATCTTTTTTAAACAATTCTTTTAGTTTTTCCCAACGGGGGTCAGTTGATTCTTCTCCTTCGTCGGAAAGTTCGTTCAGTCTTTTCAGCATTTCCTTGTTACAAGGTTTTATGGTCAGGTTGTCGCAATTTTTTAACATGGGTAATGCAAGCAACACCGATTCATAAATCCAATGCGATATATTGATTTTGAAATCGTGAGCAGAGAGTATAACCAATTCCGAATCTTCCTCCATTTCATCAGAAGTTTCGGTTTCTGCTCCCAATTTACAAACTACAGTATAGGCAGCTTTAACAGGCAAATCAATTGTTTCAAGGCAGCGATCACAAACAACGCCCAAAGTTCCGTGCATCTGTAGACTGATATTCATCAGTGCCGGAAATTTTTCAATGCTTGCCTCAACCGCAACTGCGGCTCTTAAAACATCTTCATTGCCAAATGCTTCAAAGAACGCTTTCTCCAGATGGTAATTGAATGAATGTCTGCCATCCTTTAGTTTGACAAACTCAATTTCAAATTCAACCGGACCTGAAGGAACCTGTTTCAAAACGAACGGCAAAATTAGCCGTTTTTCATCTAAATTACAAGTATTGTATGTGAGCTAAAGCCCTTCAACTTCGCATAACAAAAAATCCCGGCCTCAAAGACCGGGATTTTTTATTGATTCATTTTTTGTTAATATTCCCACAAATCGTGTTCAAAGATGAACAAATCATTTTTGATATTTTCACCTTCAATCAATGCACCTAAACCGTCTTGTTGAAACTCCGTTCTCTGGGCGATGTATTTGTCGTCCCAATCGGTTTGTTTTACAATGTAACTGTCAAACAAACGATAATGGTTAAAAAGGTCATCCCATGAAATACGCATCACATCGTTGTAACGGTTGTACACTTCTGACTTAGCCAAAGTGGGTCTCAAGTCATCCATTTTGAGCCAAAACAGCGGCATTTCATAGGTTACGCCATTGATTTTCTCCTGATAAAGTGGAGCAATCGCAATGATGCGGGGTCTCATTTCGCTGTATTTGTAATCGAAGATCCAGTCTTCCACAACCTCAAAGCGAATGATTTTTTCCCACTTAAAAACATCGTAGTATGCGGTATCTATAAGGTCAGAAGGATCTGCGGGGTTTCTCCAGTTCTGAATTTGCGGAGTTTGTAAAACCGAGCCTTGCTTGTAAGCATCTTCCGGTGTCATAATGCGACCACCTTCAAGTGAATCTGTCCAATAAGCGCGCACCAAACCCTTTACTCCCGCTTCATAAATAATTTGGGTAACAGGATTTCTTGCCCAGGTAAATGATTTATTCATCTTTTGGCGAGTATCAATCCTTCTCCAAACGCGGCGTTTGAATTTTACATCTGCCTCGCGCAGATATGGATAGCTCACCACCACGGCATCATCGATACCGGGTCGCCCATCATTTACGGTTTGAGGTAATTCCTTGTGCGACTCTGGTGCATCGTCGTAGTGTGTACCTATGGTTGGAACTGTCAGCGTGGGTGCGGCTGCTCCTGCAGCTGCACCAGCGCCAGTGGAAGAACCACCAGATGATGAACCGCCCGTAGAGCCGGAACCACTGCCGGTCGAACCGGAAGAACCCGTTCCTGAACCAGAACCACTGCCGGAGCCCGACGAACCGCCGCCACTCCAGTCCCACTGACCATTAACAGTGAATACCAAGGTGCAAACTGCCAATGTTAAAAGTCCCTTTTTCATAGTTTTACGATTTAGATATTATTGAAGTACACCGCTGGCCGCATCAAGATAGATAGGACCTGAAGGACCTACAGCGCGAATTTCTGTGAACATAATGAATTCTCCAGGTCTCATAGAGCTGAGAATTGGTTTAATTGGAGCAAGTGAAGCACCTGTAACATTGACTGGCTTGGGTCCTCTACTTCCAATTCCTGTGAATTTGTAGCTTTGAATGGTGTATTTCACACCTTCGTATACGAAATTCTCGAGAAGAGCAACAGCAGATGACTGAACCTGAAGAGCTGACAATGTGATAGGCTTGTCGAATGCAATCGCACCTGCGCGGAATACCGGTTTGGGAACATTGCGAATTTTGAACTTCTGGCTTCCCATGTTCATCACGCGACCGTCTCCCATTTTGGCTGTAACAGATACAATAGATTCGTTCGCAGTTCTGGCTGGGAACAAAACATTGTACCTGCCATCAGGACGACGCTGCAAATTACCTGCACTCACACTTACGCTTATGTTTTTGGGATCTACACCGGCTACGGCAACAGATATTGGGTTTTCCAATCCAACATAGAATACCCTCAACTCATCAGCGGAAATCGCAGCCATAGGCGGAAACACACTGTATTTGGCTTCTGCTACCAGATTTTCGGTTTTGCCACCGGGACCAGGAACAGTAATATTTACCTTGTAAGACATTTCACCTGGAGTTACACCAGTTGCTTTGTATTTGCCAATACCTTCTTTGATTTCAACTGCAGCTCCATTGGCGGTGATATTCATTTGTGCTTTTGAATTGTAAGCAGCAAGCATGATATCCGCTTCGTAGGTCTGACCCTGCATGATAGCACTATTCGGAGCTGAGATAACAGCAGCCAGCTTGTCGAATTTGAAATCCGAGGCATTCACAGCTTTTGCCAATGTTGCGGTGATTTCCGATTCAAGAGAACGGGCGTCGTTGGTATATTTACTTAACAGAGCAAACACCCCGGCCAGTGGAGAGTGTTCAAGATACATACTCACCCAGCCGCCATGACCTTCATCCTTTTTCTTGGCGTCTTCTGCTATGAGAGCTGTTTTCTCCGCTAAACTTTTCTTGGCTTCTTGTAACAATTTCTTGGTTTCGCCATTGTCATCTTTACCACCGAGATTGGGATCTTTGATTGCCGCGTCAAGTACTTTTAACAAATCTTCACGAGTACCATTGATCATTGCCTGAACTGCTTCTCCCCTCATTTTACCTGTTGGAGCAAAACTCCAAGGTTTGCCATCTTTTCTATTTGCACCCTTCTCGAGCAGGAAGTAGTTGGCATGAACTTCCATATTGTCTCCCTGAACGAGTTCGGCAACTCCGCCTTTTACCAACATATCCTCAGGCTCCTTTTTACGACCTTCAGCCAATGCTTCCAAATCAGCCTTGATACCATCTATGTTCTTTTCAAACTGATCTGCAATTTTCTTGGCTTCATCAGCATATTTTCCGGCTGCTTTTGCACTTTCGTTCTCTTCCTTGGCAATTGCTTTGCGGGCCATGTCGTTCTTGGCCTTGATATTGCTCGTTGAAGTAATCAGCGAGTTTTCAATCAGGTTGAACGCTTTAATAATTTCTTTCGATACATTCAACGCCAGAAGAGCTGTTAACACGAGATACATCATGTTAATCATCTTCTGACGGGGTGTTGTTTTACCACCAGCCATTGTTTGTCTCCTTTTTTATATGTTAAACAACGGGACTATTAACGGGTTCCGCCCATTGCACTGAGCATGTTTCCGTAAATGGTATTCAAGTTACCCAGGTTGCGGTTCAACTTACCTAATTCTTCTTTGAAGTCGGCAGTGGCTGCTTCGCTGGCGTTCAGATTGTTCAATACAGAACTCAAACCGCCAGTAAATGACCCGAGAGAATCGGCTACCATTGAGGTACTTTTGCTTATTTCGTCCATGTTCTTAGCAGCTTTGCTTGCGCTGTCTGCATATTCATTGGTAGCAACTGCAGCGTTAGACAAATTAGCCATTTCTTTTACATTGCTGCTCAAAGACTGTAAGCCTGAACCCAAACTTGAGATCAGTTCAGGACCCACCTTGGCTTCTGCCAACATTTGATCCAATTGTTGAGTGATGTTTCCTTTACCTTTTGATTCTCTTTCTCTAGCTTCTCCACCGCGCAGTTCAGGATAAACCAATGCCCAATCCGGATCCATGTGGACGGGTTCAAAGGATGAAATTACGAAAATGAGACATTCTGTGCCCATTCCAACAATCAGCATGATGTCGGCACCTTTCCAGTGCATAATTTTGAAAAGTGCGCCTGCGATTACGATTGCGGCACCGAAGCCGTAAACAAAGTTCATAGTTGTTTTCCAAGCTTTGCTTTCGAAGAAACTTTTGTCACTCATAGTTTTTTGGTTGTTTATTGTTTTTTGATTGGTTTGTTAAGAATAAGAAAAAGATAGCAGGCGAATTACTTTTTGTCTCTGTTTGAACGACCTATGTAGGTTTGAACGCAACGGAAGCCAACATAACTCTTCGAAGTATCCTGATATTCATAAGTTCTTGCACCGTTCTCGATGAAGTAAGCCACATCTTTCCAACTGCCACCACGAATTACCTTGCGCTTCTTGGTTTTGTCTACTTCGCTTCCGGGACCTCTCTCTGGAACATCTTTATAGTTTTGACCGTTTAAATCGTGTACAATGCTATTGTTGGCTACCTCGTAAGCAGTGCTGGTCCATTCGGAAACATTGCCACTCATGTTGTACAGACCGAAATCGTTGGGGAAGTATGAATCGGCGCGAACAGGGTAAACACCACCATCTGCACCGTAGTTTCCGCGCAATGGTTTAAAGTTGGCAAGCATACAACCTTTGCTGTTACGGGTATAAGGACCACCCCAGGGGTATTTGTTGCCAATTCTGCCGCCGCGAGCCGCATATTCCCACTCATATTCTGTGGGCAGGCGGAAATCTTCGGTATTGGGCAGTGCTCCGGCCTGTTGCCAGTAACTTGCTTTTCTAATTGTTCTCCAGTTGCAGAAGGCGGTTGCCTGATGCCAGCTCACACCCACCACGGGATAATCGTCATATTTGGGATGCCAGAAATAACCTCTTGCCATGGGCTCATTATAACTGTATGTGAAGTCGCGCACCCAACACAAAGTATCAGGGTAGATGAGAATGTCCACATCTTTAATGAACTTACTTCTGTCCATAGGTTCGTACTTGTTGCGATCCTGATTGGCCGCAGTTACATAATCGAACCACTGATAATGGTACATTAACTTGGAAGTTTTGATTTGGTGCTGACCGCGAAATCTTTCATTGCCCTGATAGAACATATCGGCCAAATCTTCTTTGTGCTTTTCCCAGTCAAGAATTCTTTCGTAGTTAATCAGTCTTACACCTTCATCATCTTCCGGATAGAAGTACTGATCATCATCGAGTGTTACCCGTGCAACCGAATCAATAACATAGGCCACAAACTGACGGTATTCGTTGTTCGTGATTTCGGTTTCATCCATCCAAAACGCCACAATGGTCATTTGGCGATTGGGCTCCAGGTATGACTGAAATACATCCTGACCGGACTGTCCTGTATGGAAAGTTCCGGAAGGAATGTAAACAGTGCCCGGAGGCTGAGGGTGAAACCATGGGCGTCTTCCAGGAACTCCGGTAAGATCACCGGTGTCCATTGGACCGCAGGCAAACATAAACATTGAAGTGAAGATGAGAACCATTCTCAACTTCCTGTTGGAAAATGCTTGCTTCAGTGTTTTAACCGTTTGGTTTTCACTGAACAGTCTGCTCATTTTATTCATTTTCATCTGGCAGTTTCTCTAAATGTTGATTTTAGCGAAGTTGCAAAAATATAACTTTCACACCACAGTGCAAGTTTTTTTTGTACTTCAGTATATAAACGCAGGCTAATTGTTTTTATTGTGTAATATTTTTAAAATCACTCCAGATCTTTGGATCTGTCCATATAACGGGGATGCCTGTATATCTTTTCAGGTCTTGGGGGCAGGGTGAATTTAAAGCAATAATTAACCTGAAGTTCATGAGTTCCATTGCTGGCTCTGCCCAGGGTTTGGAGGGTGATATCATAAGAATAACCAATTCTCAGTAATTGATTTCCGATTCCGTTCGGACTGTTTCCTTTAATGGGCGGGTAATAACCTAATAATATAGATGCAGCATCCATTCCGAAGCCCTGTGCCCTGAGAGAGAGTCCGCCTGAAAATGTATTGTTCCAGGTAACCATTCCCTGTGGTGTAAACTGAGGTTTTACAAAACCACCTTCACCCATTACTGTAGAAACAAGAATGGTTGGGTCTAGTGATAATGCAGGGTTACCCATAAAATTCTGGAAACTCATACCTGCAACCGCGTAAATGTGACGGGCACTTTTTGTAAATGTGGTTAAAGATGCTCCGTACTGATATTCTTTTGGGTTGATGTGGCTCATAGACAAACCAACGAACAAATCCTTTTTAGTGGGATTGCTGTACCACACCCCTGCGCCCAACTCTACTTTGGTTGCTCCAACTTTGGAAGTAGGCACCAAAGGATCGTTTGCCTGATGCGCCCTGAGTTTGCTACCGTCTACCTGACGGGTAATGCTTGTAAAGTCCAGTCCAATTCTCAGGCTGCTTCCGTCGGCCATGTTGATGGCTCCCGCCAAACCGCCTCTGAGGTAGGTTGTAGATTCATAACCCACCACATCATTGACGAAGGATAAAAGCGCACCACCATAATTGGTTACAGTTCCATTTGCACTTTTAATGTTGATGGGAGCTGAAAAACCAAAACCGTTGGTTGTGGGATTGATACTTTCGAGAATATCAACCGGACGCAATCCTTCCTGGGTTTTGTAAAATCCTGTTCCATCTTGTAATCCCAGCCACTGACGATGGGCGATACCATTGATGCAAAAACTGCCTGATGCACCGGCATAAGCAGGATTATACAGGATTTTATTGAAGGCATAATGTGTGTAATAAGGATCTTGCTGAGCATTACCCAAAAAAGGGATGGAAGCAGAGCCAATTAACAGCAGTCGGGTGATTCGGTTCATGGATAATCCGCGTTGTCTGATTTACAAATATGGGTGTTCAATATGTACTATGCAAGTTTTTTACCTGTTTTTTTACAATCGGGACTGTGAATATGTGAGAATGAACTTGATTAACTTCTTGTAATATTAAAAGTAACAATAAAAATTTGAGTGCTTGCAACTGCTGAATGAATCCAGATTGGCGAAAGATTAGAATTGAATTTGGATAAGAGGTGGATAACAAAATTATTGGACAGCTCTGTGTCCAAAGTAATTAACATATTCTTGTACCTAATTTTATACATTATGCCATCAATACTGGTCATAGACGACGAAGCAGCCATCAGAGAAACCCTGAAAGAGATTCTGGAGTACGAGAATTACGATGTTACATTGGCCGACGATGGGGCCAAAGGTCTTCAATACCTGCAAAAAGGTGATTTTGATGTGGTTCTCAGCGATGTTAAAATGCCGGGAATTGACGGAATGGAATTGCTGGACCGGGCTCAGGCCATAGCTCCGGATGTTCCGGTGGTAATGATTTCGGGGCACGGCACAGTGGAAATGGCCATTGAAGCAACGAAAAAAGGGGCTTACGACTTTATTACCAAGCCACCCGATTTGAATCGCTTGCTCATTACCCTGCGCAATGCGGTTGACAGGAACAATTTGGTTAGCGAAACCAAGGTTTTGAAGCGCAAGGTGGCTAAAACCTTCGACATTATTGGCGAAACCCCGGCCATAACCAAAATTAAAGATACCATTGAAAAGGTAGCGCCCACCGAAGCCAGGGTTTTGATTACAGGAGAAAACGGAACGGGCAAAGAATTGGTTGCCCGCTGGATTCACGAGAAAAGTCCAAGGGCTAACATGCCATTGATTGAAGTGAACTGCGCATCTATTCCCACTGAATTAATTGAAAGTGAACTTTTTGGGCATGAAAAAGGCAGTTTTACCAGTGCCATCAAACAACGAATTGGCAAATTTGAACAGGCACACGGAGGTACATTGTTTCTGGATGAAATTGGCGATATGAGTCTGGCAGCTCAAGCCAAAGTATTGAGAGCCATTCAGGAAGGCAGGATTGCAAGAGTAGGCGGTGACAAGGAAATAAAAGTAGATGTAAGAATTGTTGCTGCCACGAATAAAAATCTGCTCGAAGAAATTGACAAGGGCAATTTCAGAATGGATTTGTACCACCGCCTTTCCGTGATTCTGATTCATGTACCCACTCTAAATGAAAGGTCAGAAGATATTCCCGGTATCGCCGATAACTTTTTGGAAAATATTTGCAGGGAGAACGGCATTACAACCAAAAAATTTAGCAAAGAGGCTTACGAGGCGCTGAAAGAAGTAAACTGGACCGGCAACATCAGGGAATTGCACAATGTGGTTGAAAGACTGGTGATTTTGTGCGGCGATGAAATTACCGGTGATGATGTTTACATTTATAGCAATCCTGCTCAAAGAGGCTCCGATCCGTTTGGTGTTGTGGACAATTACAACACACTGCAGGATTTTAGAGACTGGGCTGAAAAGGTATTCATTGAACGCAAACTCATTCAAAATGCATGGAATGTTGCTAAAACTGCGCAGGAAATAGATATACAGCGCAGTCACCTTTACAACAAAATTGAAAAATACAACCTCAAAAGGCGCTGATGGCTGAAACCGGAACAGACATAAGCAAAGCAGCAAACTGTCTGAAAAACGGAATGCCTGTAGCCATCCCCACTGAAACGGTTTACGGACTGGCAGCCAATGCATTGGACTCTGTAGCTGTGGCCCGAATATTTGAAGTAAAAAAAAGGCCTTTTTTCGATCCGCTGATTGTGCACATTTCAGGCATAGATGAAGTGGACAAATATGCCTTGGGGTTTAACGCCACTGCCCGAAAACTGGCGCAGCATTTCTGGCCCGGTCCGTTAACCCTCATTTTGACTAAAAAAGCTATCATTCCCGACATTGTGAGCAGTGGGCAACCTACCGTCGGGCTGAGGGTGCCGGCCCATCCCCTCACCCTTTCTTTGCTGAACTCCCTCGATTTTCCGCTGGCGGCGCCCAGCGCCAATCCGTTTGGATATGTAAGCCCAACCACAGCCGAACATGTGAATGCGCAACTGGGCAATGAAATTTGCTATACGCTTGACGGTGGCCCTTGCAGCGTGGGGATAGAAAGCACCATTGTAGCATTTGAGGGCGAAATTCCGGTTGTTTTAAGATTAGGCGGGATTTCAACCGGCGATATTGAAGCTGTGGCAGGTTGCAAAGCGAGTGAAAAATTAAATTTATCAGGAAATCCGGCTGCTCCCGGGCAACTTGAAATGCATTACAGCCCCGGATGTGTTTTGCATTTAGGAATGCCCGATATTGAAGTTCTAACCTTTCATTCAAAGTTGGCACTCATTCGATTTTCGGAAAAAGTACCCGATTTTCCGCAGGAACAGCAATTTGTGCTAAGCGAAACAGGCGATACCAAAGAAGCGGCGGTAAAACTGTTTGCTACACTCAGAAAACTGGATGAACAGGGTTTTACCGAAGCCTGGGCCGAAGCCGCACCTGAAAACGGCCTGGGGATGGCAATTAACGACCGCTTAAAAAGGGCGGCTGCAAAAACGATTCGGGGTTAATCTAAATCCTGCAGATCTTCGTCTTCATCAACCAAAAATTCGATCGCATTTTGAATGGCTTCTTCGGTTTGTGGGGTGAAGAACCCTTGCCATGGATGGGTTGCATTGAAGGTGTGATCGGCCCCTTCTATTCTCAAGAGAATGGAATGACCGCACTTGTTGTAAATGGCCACTGAATGACTGATGTTGACGGATTTGTCTTCTGTACCATGCAGCAGCAATAAACCACAGGTTAGATCTGAAGCAGAATCAAGAATATCAAGTCGTTCTTCGTTCAAAAGTAAGTCTTCCCAGTAACCATAATCCAAAGGCATATCCTGCCCTGTGCGCGCATTGGGAATGTTGATGAACCCCTTTTCTTTCCAATCAGCGGTGTTTACCGATTGAAACATGGAACGATAATCGGAAACTGGAGCAAGAGCAATGACATTTTGAATACTTTTATCGAATGAGGCGTAGGAAATGGCATGGGCTGCTCCCCTGCTGTGGCCCATGATGCTGATGTTATCTGCATCGAGGCTGAAGGCGGCTCCGTATTTTTTTACCCATTCCACCACATCTCGTAGTTCTCGAAGCTCGCGGGTTACGGTATTTTGCCTGAACAAATCAAGCCGTGTGAAATCGGTTGGATTGGCCTCATCGACTCCGTTGTAACTGAAGTTGAATGTTATGAGAGCCAAACCCTGATTGGTGAAGAAGGAATACATATGAGGAAAGAAACCCCAGTCCATAAACCCCTTAAATCCATGACAAAAAACCACCACGGGATGCTTTCCGGGTTTATCTGGCGAAAACAGGCGGGCAGAGAGACTTTCGGCCTCATTGTTTGATGTTTGAATTTTTAATTCCTTGAACATTGTTTTTGTATTAAAAAAAAGCTCCGACGAATCGGAGCTTCAGAGTGCCCAGGACCGGAGTCGAACCGGTACGGGTGTTAGCCCACAGGTGTTTGAGACCAGCGCGTCTACCAATTCCGCCACCTGGGCATAGGCTTTCCCTTTCGGGGGTGCAAATTTAATAAGCTTTGTTGAATTTGTAACGCCCTTTGTAAAAATATCCTTAAAAGCGAATGACGCGAGGCCCGAATTCAATGACACTTACCTGCTCTATTTTACCCCCGTTGATTTGAAACTGTATGGCAGTGCGAATGTGATGAAAACCCTGTATGCCACAACTGCCGGGGTTCATGTACAGCATATTGTTGAATTTTTCATCTCGAACAATGCGCAGAATGTGAGAATGTCCGCAGATAAGCACATGGGGAGACAGTGCCCGAAGGGCGGACAATAATTTAGGATTGTATTTGCCCGGATGCCCTGCAATGTGTGTCATCCAGAACCGGATGCCCTGAATTTCGAATTGGTTGTGTTCAGGAAAAATGCTGCGAATTTCGTGTCCGTCTACATTGCCCCAGCATGAACGAACGGGAATGTTGAGTTTTTCGAGCTCATGAAACAAATCGAGGTTTAACCAATCGCCGGCATGCCATACCTCATCGGCCTCACGGGCATATTTCAGCAAGGCATCATCGTGCCACGCGTGGTTGTCGCTAATGAGCAGAATTTTCATGTGCAGTTTTGTTTGCTTTTTTTAGTCCCAAAGCACAAAATATAAATAAAATGGGTGCCACAGGCATGAGATAACGGGCACTGCCCACCGGCCCCACCATGGCAAGCGGAATTGCAAACAGCACGAATAAAATCCATACCTGTTGGTATTGCATGTTGAAAAACAAGCCTCTTAAGGCGCAGAGTACTTTCAATATTGATAGAAAAAGGAAGACAAATATGTAGGTAAGATATAAGGGCGGCTGACTGAAAAATGCGCTGAGACCGTGTCCGCCTTTGATACCCATGAGCCCTTTTCCTTCGGGCAGCTGCCACCATGCAATAAAATCGTATCTGCCCGGATCGATAAGGGTGATGAGACAGCCCCGAATATGAAGAAATGCGTAAGTAATGAGGTTTGAAAAGATGACATTTTGGGTTTGCTGACTAAGGTATTTCATGCCCGAATCAAAACGCATGGTGCGGGCAATACTATCGTGGTAACCCATAAACTGAGAGGCCTGTAAACTATTAACATTGCGGTTTATCACTGCGCGGGCATTGTAATCCCAGGCATTGACTGTGGCTATTGAAGTAAAATGAAATACACCTGTTTGCTTTTTGTTCACTAATCCGATGAACAGATAGGCACATAACGGCAATAGCAAGACGGATTTTTGCCATTTGGCCAATAAGGAAAATAGCAGTACTGAAAGAAATAAAAAGGGCAGAAAAACAGGTTTAAATGCGGCCAATGCAGTTGCATAGACCACGCCTGCTGCATATTTTTTTTGAATGAGGTTTAAGGCCAGTAAAAGCAGGAAAAACTGAACCCAGATTTCTGGCATGATGAGAGAAGTATAATAAAACTGCAACGGATAAAAAACGAATAGCCACATTAGCAACTGAGCAGCTTTGCGGGAATTTGAAAAGTGCGAAAGAAGCTGTAGTGATAACAATGGAACCAAAAGGGCCGGGATTATTTGAAATAATCGGGCAAAACAGCCGCCACCCGACAGCAACAGATAGAATGGATAACCGGGAGTACGGCGGGTTTGATGAAGAAAAACATCGCACAGTTGACCTTTGTAACAACAATCCCAACTTCGAAATTCACCCATGTTTTTACCGGCATTGATGTACTCAACAGAATCAACAAGCAATACACCCTTAAAACACTGAATTAGTGCCGCAGCAAAAACCAAAAAAACATATATTCTGAATGCAAAATGCGTACGCCAGCTTGAAATAAAATTATCCGAAATTTGTTTTAAAAAAATCATATTTCATTCAGCCCTGAAGCACCCAAAATCGAACAGCTGCCAGCACAATGGCAAAGATGGCTGTTCCGACTGCGATTTCAAAACGGCGGGCAAAAATGGGAACCAGACAAATGAGCATCAGTAGGCAGGAAACGATTAAAGGTGCAGGCCTGGGGCTATCGGGGTGCCCAATACTTTGAACAACTTCGGCACCGGTATGGGGGTGAACCACATCGTATTTTATGCCTTTGAGACCGCGAAACCAAGGTGTGTACCATACCGTGGCAGGCTGATTTGCAGGTGGGAATACCACCATTTGGTCGGTAATGACCTCGGTTCGGTTTGCCAGTAGAAACTGATAGCTCTTACCATCGGTGCTTATGCTGATGATGACAGTCTTTTCGCTTTCTGCAGGTAAAAATTCCTCCACCACATAAACACCTCCACC
>CANHCW010000014.1 GCA_947459165.1 Flavobacteriales bacterium | reverse complement strand
TTCATATTTTCGATTACCGCAAACCAAGGCCCAAGCCGGGTGCGATAGATGATTATTACCTCGAATTTAATAACATCAACGGGGTTTGTTCCGATTTCAGAATGCTCGATGACAGCATGCATTTCAGGGTAAAAAACTGGAATCTGAAAGAACGCAGCGGTTTAACCATTAAAGCATTCAATGCATTGTGCAACATTCACAACAAGGGCATGGATTTCGACAAGCTTGATTTGAGAATGCCTTGTTCAGTGCTTCAGGGCGATTTGCATTTCAAATACCCCGGTTTCAAATACCTCGACGAGTTCATTCATAATACCCAGTGGAAAGGAAATTTAAAAAACAGTTCAATTTGCCTTGCCGAGCTTTCCATTTTTGATGAATCGCTAAAAGATCATCCCGAAAAAATGCAGATAAGCACGGGTATAGCCGGAACCTTCGACAACCTGAAACTCAAAAAAGTAGACGCCCGTATCGGTTCAAATACCAAAATAAAGGGCGATTTGCTATTTGAGGGCCTTCCCGATTGGAGAACAACTTACTGCGATTTCGAATTCGATGAGGCTTCAACAAGCGCCGAGTCGTTAAGTAAGCTGCTGAATCAAACTGAGTTGCCCCCACTGCTTTCCCGATTGGGAGAAATGAATTACAAGGGCAGGTTTACAGGTCAGTTTCTCGATTTTAAATTGCAGGGACTGGTTCAAACTGCACTGGGAGAGATTTCGACAGATGCCTTCATGAATTTCAAGGAAGGGTATCAGCGGGCTGAGTATGCCGGTAAATTTAGTTCTCAGGGTTTCAATGCCGGTGAATTGCTGGGAACAACCGGAACCCTTGATCAGATGGCATTTGATATGGATGTAGATGGCATGGGTCTGACCACAGAAACATTCGGCATGAAAGTAAATGCTGATTTTCCCATGTTCGAGTTGCGAAAGCGCAAATACGAAAATGCAGAAATTGATGGGGAAATTACAGCCAGAAATTTTACCGGCACTGCCATGTTCGATGACCCGCGGCTGAACACTGAATTTGGAGGTAAAATTGATTTTACCGAGGCGTCTCCTGAATTTAATTTTACCACACTTTTCAAAGGACTCGACCTTTATGAGCTGGGCTTAGACAGCAATCATACCCTGGTTTACGGCAAAACAATTGTTAATTTTAGGGGAGTGGACCCCATCAACGCTGAAGGCCGTATTGATCTGGAAAATTTGGCTGTTCACCGAGGAGGAAAGGTTTATGAATATCGCACACAGCAAATTTCCAAAACCAATGAGCCATCGGGTTCGGGCATTGTTTGCAATGGTGATTTAGTCAATGGTAAAATCAGCGGAAACTTTGATTTATTCCGTCTTCCCACTCTGTTCAACAACGCACTCGCCAGGGTTTTCCCCGAAAGAATTGCTGCGATTCCTTACCAGGGTAAAGACTCATTTACTTTTTCCTTCAGCATTCCCGAAACGGGTTTGTTGGCTTCGTTTATTTCGCCAAGTTTGAGCACTACCGGTTTCAGTGCATCAGGTTTTGTGAATGCGGCTCGTGGATCCTTGAGCATTCAAACCGGGGCACTTGATGCTTGCATAAACGATTTTACCTTCAAACAACTGGGGTTCAGTTCTCGCTTTTATGATAGTTCCGGGTTGGATTTTACGGTATCTTCCGGCAGTTTGCTCGTGAAAGATTCTGCCTGGTTCAATAATCTGGCATTGATTGGCACGGCTTGCAGTTCCAGGGCTGATTTTGAATTTCGAGTGAACGATGCTCGTTGGGGTGAAACCATTGATATTATTGCCCAATCGAATATTGCCAAGGACTCAGTGCAGATGAATTTGAACCGAAGCACGATGAACTTGTTTCACCGTGAATGGCAGGCGTCAAAAGAGGCTTCAATCTGCTTTAATCAGGATGGTAAAATTAAATTTTCAGAACTGAATTTTAATGGAAAAAATACCTACTTCGAATTGAACGGATTTCTCTCTGCCAGCAAAAACGATTCACTGAAAATAGACTTTGGCAACTTTGAGTTCGAAAACCTGAAGCCCTTTATTCCCGATCATTCATTGGACAGTTTGGATGGTATTTTTAACGGAACCGTATATGCTTCATCGCTGCTTTCATCGCCAAGAATATGGGGCGATATTTCAGGCAGGAAGCTAAAATTTGCGGGCTTCGATTATGGTGCTCTGGATGTTTCGCTTGAGGAAAGCGGCAATAATGGCCAACTTACCCTCAATGGAAGGTTCATTCAAGGCCCTTTAAAGGGTTTGAAAGCAAAAGGGTCAATTGATTATGAGGAAAAGCCGGGTAAGGATCCTCTGGATATTAGCTTTTCTCTGCCAACCGGTACTTCTGTAAAGGCTATTCAGCCTTTTTTGCAGGATATTCTTACTTTCCAGCAGGGTTCACTGCATGCAGATGTTCACTTGGGCGGCACTTTTTCCACCCCCAAACTATCCGGTTCCGCTTCGTTGAAAGATGCCCGATTTATGGTGGATTATCTGAAAACCCATTTTTCAGGGAGCTTGAACCTGAATATTGACAACAAGGGATTTTACACGACCAAGTCTGCCCGCATTACCGATGAAACCGAAAAAAATCACGCCTTAGCGAGTTTGAGTATTACCCATAAGAATTTTTCAAACTGGTATTTGGATGTGAGAATTGACAGTGCTAAAAACCTGAAATGTTTGAACACTACAGCCACGGATGATGACCTTTACTATGGGGTTGGTTACGCAGATGGCAGTTGTCGGATTTACGGGCCATTTGACCGCATTTCAATGGATATAAAGCTGAAAACAAGGAAAAACACCCAAATTTTTCTCATGTACAGCGATGTAGAGGAGAATGTGGTAGGCGGATTTGTCAAGTTTCGCGACCATTTCGGTAAACCAACAGGTAAAGAGAAAAAACAGTCATCAGGGTCGATTTACAGAATTAACATTGAATTGCAGGCTACGCCCGATGCCGAAGCCCAGTTTGTGATAGATAAGCGCCTGGGAGATATTATTAGAGGCAGGGGAGAGGGCATATTAAGAATGTTGTACGATGAGAACGGGCAGTTTTCGCTATACGGCAATTATTCTGTGTCTGAGGGAGACTATGTGTTTTCATTGCCGGGCATCAATGTGCTGACCAGGAAAATTGCACTTGATCGGGGCGGAACTATTTCTTGGTCGGGAGATCCTTTCAATGCCGTATTAAACATGACAGGCAGTTTTGAGAAGAAAATATCGCCTTCTGCACTGATGTACGCTGTTTCCTCAGGGGGCAATAAATCATATCCTGCTACCCGCATCATCAGTCAGCTGATTATGAAAGGCAATTTGTTCAGCCCCGAAATCAGTTTCGATTTGCAGGCTCCTGATTTACAATCGGGTTCGGGGGCTGCGGGTGGTGATGTGTATTCGGTCATTCAACGAATTCGCACCGATAAAGATGAAACCATGAGGCAGGCCGTCTCTCTTTTGTTGTTTGGTAACTTTATTCCGCCCTCTTTTGCTTCCAATCCCGGAGCCGGTGTTATTAGCGGTTCAGGTGTGGCAGGAAACAGCCTTTCGGGAATTGCTAGTTCTGTGGTGAATGATTTATTCAGCCGAGTCGGTATACCCACAAGAATTCAGGTTAACATTGATGATGTTCGCAGTGGCAATGGATCAAAAACAGCTGTTTTTGTGAATACAGAATGGTTTTTAACCGAAAGGTTGCGCCTGGACTTGAATTACGACCCCACCGTGGCCATGCTGGTAAGCAATTTGGCACTGCCGTTAAACTTCAATCTGGAATACATGACACGAAGTGAAAACTGGAGAATCAAAGCCTTCAGCCGCAGCAACAATTTGCTGTTGCAGCAAAATAACAGCACCATCACCAACGGCGTAAGCGGAAATACGCTTGGCGGCGGACTGGTCTATAAGCGGGAATTCAATACTTTCAGGTCTTTGAATCAGAAATGATTTGAATGACTTAAAAATCGATTTGTTTATTTTGTTGTTAATTTTGTTCCCCTGAAACTTACATCCTTTTTAACGGAAAGTGCTTCCATGGCAGCCGATGCTCTCAGGAAAAATAAACTGAGATCAGGGCTCTCTGTATTGGGTATAACAATAGGCATTTATTGCATCATTGTGGTTTATTCTCTGGTGCACAGCATGGAGAAAAACATCAACGACAATTTTTCTCAGTTTGGAACGGATGTGTTGTTTGTTCAAAAATGGCCCTGGGATGAATTCGGCAGCAATTATCCTTGGTGGAAATATTTGAAGCGCCCCGAAACCACCCTGGAGGAAGCTCAGTTTCTGGAAGAAAATCTGGGAGATGAATGGGCTTCTGCAGTTGCTTTTGTTTTTGGCAATTCGGTGAAGGTTGAGCACAAGGGCATTTCACTTACATCAACCCGGCTGGCCTGCGTTTCATTCCAATACAATAAGGTTCAGAAAGTAGATTTGGAAAAAGGACGCTATTTTACTGAAGACGAAACACAATCGGGGAGATCAGTTTGCATTATAGGGGCCGTTGTGGCCTCGGGTTTGTTTGGTACAGAAAATCCAATTGGCAAAGAAATCAGGATTAAAAACAGGGTTTGCCGCGTCATAGGTGTTTGCCGGCAGGAAGGGCAGAGTATCATCAATTCAAGCGCTGATGAACGCGTCTATATTCCCGTAAAGCTGGGGATGAACATGATGAATTACAGAGAAGGAAGTGAAGGAACCCAAATTCTATTAAAAGCTGCAGAAGGGGTTAATTTGGATGACCTGAGCTGGCAAACTGCACAATTGATGAAAAGATACAGACGAACTAAGCCCGGAGCAGAGGATAACTTTTCGGTAAACAGAATGAGCATGATTACCAACGCCGTGAGTGACCTATTCAATAACATCAAAATCATTGGACTCATTATTGGAGGGTTTTCAATGCTGGTGGGTTGTTTTGGAGTGGCAAACATTATGTTTGTTTCTGTTAAGGAACGAACTCAGGAAATTGGAATACAAAAAGCATTGGGGGCTAAAAAGCCATTTATATTGTTTCAGTTTTTAACTGAGTCGGTTATACTCTGCATAGTTGGCGGTTTAATTGGTTTGGGGCTTGTTTGGTCGACCTTGAAACTTTTCAATTTTATTCTTCAGTACCAAATGGAAAGCTCGGTAAGTCTGTTTTTGTCTGGTCAGGATGTGTTACTGGGTTTGCTCGTTTCTGTAGCCGTTGGGTTGATTGCCGGAGTTTGGCCGGCCTCAGCAGGTGCCAACCTAAATCCGGTTGATGCCATCAGGTCGAAGTAAAAAATAAATTTACTTTCAATCATTCAGGTCGAAATAATGACCAGAATAAACGATATTTTTTGATGTATAGCCCAAAATCATATACCTTTGCTCGTATGGATATTAAAGGTAAAGTGGTACAGGTTTTTGATAAAGTAACCGGCACATCCAAAACAGGAAACACCTGGTCAAAACAGGAATTTCTTTTGGAATATGGAAATCAGCAATACCCCAAAAAATTCATTTTCCATTTGTGGGGTGAAAAAATTGATCAGTTTGCGCTGAAAGAAGGAGAAGAAGTTCAGCTTTCGGTTGATTTAGAGAGCAGGGAGTTCAATGGTCGCTGGTATACCGATGTGAGAGCCTGGAATGTGCAAAAATCAGGTGCCTCAGGCCAAAGCAATGCAGGTCAATCAAGCAGCGCTGCCGATAATCCCGCAGAGGTGTCTTCAATGTTGCTGGATTCAGATTTTTCATCAGACAACGCAAACAATACGAACGATCTTCCGTTTTAATTATTTAATTAATCAAAATAATTAAAACAATGCTCGTAACATTAAGACAGTTGCAGTATGTGATTGCTGTTGCTGAAACGGGAAGCTTCAGCAAAGCTGCAGAACTTGTTGCCGCTGAACAAAGCACGGTGAGCCAGCAAATACGGGTACTAGAGGACAGGTTGAGAACGGAAATATTTAACCGAAAAAGTTTACCCATTACTGTTACTGCCGACGGGCAGCGAATCGTAGAACAGTCAAAGGAAATTATTGATAAAGTGCAGCAAATGTTGGTGCCTTTTAAACAGCAGCCCAACCGATTCGGTTGATTTTGTTTTGTAATATTTAGTTCTGTAATTTCAAAATCTTACAGTTTTTTGTTAATGTGCAGTATTAAATCATTAATATTGCAGTGCATTGATTATGAAATTAACATCCATAAACGCTAACCGCGTAACCAGGATTCTCCTCATTTTCTCACTCCTCGTATTCGGAAAAAATGTAAATGCTGCCAGGTGGTATGTGAGTATCTCTGGAAGCGACACCCTAAACGGTCAGTTTCCCAGTTTCTCCTCGGGTTATGATGGGCCAAAACAAACCATTATGTCCGCGTATCTCATAGCAGGGGTGGGCGATACCATTACAGTGGCTTCCGGTTATTATGATGAGCATGTTATTTTAGACAAGGATATTTTCTTCGAGGTGGATTCAGTAACTATCAGAAAAGTAACTTTAGACGGAGTAGGTATTGGAGTAATGCTCTATGGTAACACTCTCAATATTCGCGACACTTTTGAACTTCTGAACGGGTACATTTATACCCGCGGAAAGTCTGTGAAATTCCGACTCATTCCCGACTGTCTTCAGTTGGGAGGCTCGGTAGATTCCTATGTGGATGGAATTTATCAAATTGGAGTTGGAAGTGGACCAAGAACTGCCACTTTTGCTTCAGGTGTGAACAATGATTACAGGCCTGCAACCCTCGACTTTATAAAAGTATCCAACGATACGCTTTATATCAGCGGAATGGTTGATCTATCCAATGCGCCGGTGTCCGGAGGTTTGCCTTCTACTATCAAAAGGGCTTCGAAAGTGCATCATTGGTGGTTTGGCGCTTCTCAGTGGCCCAATGCTTTTAATTTTACCGTTCGTCTGGATTACGATAGTGTGACCAATGACGATGAAGTACTTGAAGTTTCCAAACTTCGAATGTTGGCTGCTGATAAGGACGGCAACTGGCAAGATTTGACAGGATTTGGTTCCGCAGTAAGAAAAGGCAATATAATGTCCATCATCCCTGTGGATACCTTAGGTTATTTTACCTTGGGTAATGCCCTTGGAGGAAACAATGCTTTGGGCTGGCGCTTTCCTGTTGCTAAAATGTCTGTAGTGCCTGCTTGTACAGGAATCCAAACCTTATTCACCGATAAATCTTTTGCTTACAAAGCTCCAGTTAAAAATTGGTATTGGGACTTTGGTGTGATATCCTCCACTACCGATACATCTACACAGCAAAACCCCAAGTATGCTTATACATTGCCCGGATCTTATCAGGTGATGCTGGTGGCAGAGAACATTTTTGGAAATACCGACACTGTTTACAACACTGTTGTGATTCGTCCTAACCCTGTAGCAAATTTTTCTTCAAGTGATGTTTGTATAAGTCGCACCACCACTTTCACAGACAACTCAACGGTAGCAGCCCCCGATGCCATTTCGTCAAGAGCATGGAATTTGGGCGATGGAAGCACATCAACGCTTGCAGCCCCGACACGCACTTACGCAGCAGCCGGTTCTTACAATGTTAAACTGGTAATTACTTCCACTGCAGGTTGCAAAGATTCATTAACCAAAGCGGTGAATGTATGGGCCAAACCATCGCCTTCATTTACAGCTCCAGCAAATTGTATCTCCGATTCTTCAGTGTTCCTCAGAAACAGAAGCACGAATCCTCCCGATAACACCATTTCCTACAAATGGAAAGTTGACGGAGTAAATGTTTCAAATGATACCCTGAAGCGCGTTAAGTTCACAACATCAGGAAATCACACAGCCACCCTTTACGCAACAACCAATAAGGGTTGTAAGGACAGTGTTAGTAATAATTTTACCATTTATGGTTTGCCAAAACTAAGCTTTGCATTGGTTCCCATGCCCAGCAATACCGCCACGCAGTGTTTGAATGGCAATAAGTTCACCTTTACCTACACACTCAATACAACCGAAGGGCAGAATGTTCTTCAGGCAGGCTGGAGATGGGGAGATGGGACCAATTCCATTTTAACCGATACCACTCACAGTTACACCGCCGAGAACAATTATGTGGTGAAACTGGGTGCCATTACAGATTATGGCTGCGCAGACAGCATCTCTGCCACCTATACGGTTAAAGGTCGTCTTGCCCTGAATTTTGGGAAAATCGGTGAATGCGTGCCGGATACCATCACCTTCTTCGATTCTGCCAGCGTTTCAAGCACGGGAATAATAGGCAGAGAGTGGTTTTGGAATGGCGTGAGCCAAGCCGCCACTAACCCCGCCTCTTTCAACATTACCGGAACAGGGCCCCACACCATTAAATACTGGGCCGCCAATACCGATGGCTGTATTGATTCAATCTCCAAGGTTTACAGTTTCACTTCTTATCCAACACTTACCTATGCTACTTTGGGAAGCCAGCCTTTCTGTCCCGGTGACAGCTTTGTGCTAACCGCAAATGGAGGTGACTCTGCAAAATGGCTGATGGATAATGACACGGTTAGAAGGCGCGTATTTAAAACTGCCACCAAATACACGGTAAGAGTTTATAACAGCGCGGCTTGCTTTGTTACCGACAGCGACACCATTCGGGTACATCCTGCGGCCAATATAGTAGCGTTTAATGATACCAGTATTGTTCGCGGAGGTGCTGCCACGCTGCGTGTTAAAGGTGGAGTGAGCTATGCCTGGTCGCCGCTGACTTCATTGGTGCCCGTTTCTGTTAATACGGTGAGGGCGAATCCACCTGCTACCCGTCAATATGTGGTAACAGGAACCGATGCCAATGGATGCAAAGGAACCGACACCGTTACTGTGACTGTAACCGAACCCTTGTTTGTGGTTATTCCCAACATCATTACACCGAATGGCGATAACAGAAACGATGCCTGGAATGTGAGTCAACTTGCAAATTTGAACCAATACGATTTGAGTATTACCGATTACAGCGGTAAACTCGTTTATGAAAGCAGCAACTATTTGAACGATTGGAAGGCTCAAGATAAAAGCTCAAACGACCTTCCAGATGGCATTTACTATTATTTGCTGCGCAACCGTGTTAACAATTCCGAATTAAAAGGCTTTATTCAAGTAATCCGCTGATACAGTGAAAAACTTTACCCATAAAATCATCTTCTCTCTGGCAGCTTTGAGTTCAATTGCTGTCAATGCACAAATGAGTTCCAGAATTGATCAGTTTTTTCTGGATCCTTCTGTGGTGAATCCTGCGGCCATGGCTCTCCAGAAAAAGGCCAGTGTTTCCATGTATTTCAACCGGGTGTATTCCGGAATTCAGGGGGCACCTGAAAATTTGCTGACCAATGTGGTATTACCGTTAAGCAATGAAAGAGCCACATTTGGTGTGTTTTATTTAAGAGAGAAGGCGGGCTTTTCGAACCTTCAAAACGCCTATGCATCTTATGCATACAATATTCCGTTTAACGATGAAACCGGATTAAGTCTGGGAGTTTCATTGGGATTTATGAATCAGAGTTTTGACCCCAATCGGGCTGTTTACATTGATCCCAATGATCAGGTTATACAAGGTTTGTTGTTCAGTCCGGCCGTTACCCGCGCCGACTTAAGGGCATCTGCCTTGTTTCATTCCGGTGGATTTTTCGGCGGTGTTGCCATGAGTCGATTGGCTCGTCCGCGTTTCGATTATTCCTATTTCACCTACAAGGCCAGTTACAACCTGCAAAATATATCCACCCTGATGATGGGTTATGATGTCAAAGTGGGTGAAAATTTCCACATCAAGCCTTCAGTAGTAGCCTCAGCCTGGGATTTTGATTATTACAGAGTGCAGGGTAATCTTACTTTCTCTTATGCCGACAAATTCTGGGGAGGTGTAACAGCCAACGACCTCGGAAGAATTGGTTTTAACGCGGGTGTTGGGCTGGGTGGCGGAACCCGTGTTGGTTATGCCTACACCATTCCTTCTGGAGGAAGCAAAGACATAGTGGGCAACGGTCATGAATTCTTCCTGAGCATTGGCTTGGGGAGTCTGAAAGGGGGCAGTGATGCCGGTGCAACAGATGAGGTGACTGAAGAGGTGAAAGACGAAGAGAGATATTCAGAGTTTGCGCGCAAGAAGATTCCAACCACCGTGGGTGGAATTACAGACATAAAAAATGCAGGCTGGGATATTGACACTGCCTATATCACCGTTACTCCTGTTGAAAATGCGCAACCTGTGGAACCCGGTTTTTATCTTGTAACTTCCATGAATTCGAGCCAGCTGACTGCCGACAACACCATCAAATCTTTGTATTTGAAGAAAATTGCGGCTTACAAGTTTCAGGATAAGAAGAACAACAGTTTTTATGTGTATTTGAAGTATTTCAAAACGCGTAACGAGGCAGATCGTTTTCTGCTGAGTAACGATACAGGTGTAGAACAGGCCTGGATTCGGGAGGTTAAATAACCAAGCCTCCTTCGCCGCAATAGAACATTGCGCAGGTTGCTGCTTTAAGCATATCTTGATTTTGGGCAAATAGACCGGCTATGGTTCCGGTGAGTTTGTCTCCCGAACCACCCCGAGCCATTTTGTGGTCGCCTGTTCCGTTGAAGATGATGCTTCCGTTAGGGCTGCAGAGGGCGGAATAGTTATCTTTGGCCAAAATAAAAACACCCAATTCTGTGCACTTTTGCCTCAGTAGTTCCAATTTTTGGGCTCCGTTTTCGGTTCTGCCGAAAAGTCGTTCAAACTCTTTGGGGTGAGGGGTGAGAAGACTGCCTTTTGGAATGCGATTCAGCCAATCTTTATCAGAAGCGAGTATGTTGAGGGCATCGGCATCGAGGATAAGGGGTTGGTGAAGGGTGCTTAACAACTCATTCAGTAGAGCAGAGGTTTGCGGGTTGTTGCCCAAACCCGGTCCGATTGCAATGGAGTTGAAGCGGTGTAAGTTGATTTCGGGTGGTATGGGTAAATGCAGGCCGGCTGTTTTGTGCATAACCGAGGGCTGTTGCCCGAGGTAAATTTGTGCCGAAGGCGGGGCCCAAACAGTGGTTAAACCGCTGCCGGCATTGAAGCAGGATTTAGCAGAAAGAGCTATAGCTCCACTCATGCCTTCGTTGCCGCCAATAAGCAGGGTATGGCCAAATGTTCCTTTATGACCGAAATGCGGACGGTGGGGCAGCCATTGCTGAATGGCTACCCTGACCGCGGGCTGCCCCGAATCAAGATAAAAATCAGAACTTACAACAGAATCGGAACGAATGCCTGCATCGACAACAGAGAAGGCAATGCGATTTTCCGGATAAAAAAACGCCGGCTTTGGATGTTGAATGGTGAAAGTGTGGTTTGCCTGAACGAATGGTGCGTTGTTTTGTGGGGTTTCGGTGAGCAGGCCGCTGGGCACATCAATAGATGCAATGGCACACCCCGATTGACTGATGCGCTGAATGATATCGGCCCACAGTCCTTGAAGTGGCGAGTGAATACCGGTGCCAAAAAGTGAATCGATGATGATTTCATGGGGTTGGAATTGCAGTTCGGCAGCTGTGTTGCAAATGGAAATAGCGGTATTTTTGAATGTATTGGGCAGGTTGAGCCGAAATTGCATTTCCGGGGAGGGCGATTTTTCGCCTGCGAATACCGAGCAGCGCACTTTAATTTTTCTTTCAGCCATGAGTGCGGCGATACAAAGGCCGTCGCCTCCATTGTTGCCGGGGCCGCATACAATATGGTAAACTGCGTTCTTGCCAAAATAATTGGTAATATGCTGATACAAACGGGCAGATGCCCTTTCCATAAGGTCAGTTCCGGTAATAGGCTCCTGTTGTAATGTGAACAGATCGCATTGTTTGGATTGGGCAGAACTTAATATTTTCAGGCCGGGCACCATAACCTGAGGCTTTTGTGAAGAACCTTTATTTCAGCATGGTTTACAGCCATTCCGGCGGCTTCGCCATCGAGGTGAAAAGGTACTTCACCCTCGAAAGTGAGCAGAAAGTGGGCTCCGTTCATCAGGTAAATTTCGGGCATATTTTCGGTTTTTCCGCGGGCAATGCCCAAACCCAGGATTGGCATACGCAGGGGATTGCTCTTTTTTACCACCACGGCGCAAAATGAACCGTCGTCGTCCCGGGCAGAAGGAGCAATGCGAAAATTGTTACCCCACTGACTGCCGTTGCAAAAATCCACGAGCCAAATTTTACCATCCCAAATGCCATTTTCATTCTGAAGGCGACCGTAAAACGAGTCGATGCGCAGGTTTTTCATAACGGTTTTCGCATAACCCGAAAGCCCCCTGCTTTTCTGGTCTTTAAAGGCATGGCTGATTTTGGCATCGTAGCCGACTCCGGCAATATTGAGAAAATGCAATCCGTTGAAGAGGCCGGTGTCTTTCCATTTTACAGTCGGATTTTCAGCCACAGCCAGGGCTTTTGCCCAATCGAGGGGAATGTGGTTGTGCCGGGCGTAGCCGTTGCCCGAGCCAAGGGGAATGATTCCCAGGGCAGTTTCAGTCCCCAACAGCTGACTGCTAATCAGGTTGAGTGTACCATCGCCACCGCAGGCAAAAATGGCACTGTAGTTTTTTTCGGTGAGGTGTTTTGTCATGTCCAACATTTCCTCAACGCTGCCGGTTTTCATTACCTCGTAATCCGAGGGGGCATTTTGCTGTAAATGTTCAAGCAGTGATTGTCCTTTTTTTCTGCTAGATGCAGAACCCGACGCAGGATTGATGAGAAATGCAATTTTGCTGCTGCCTGCCATCAGTGCTGAAAAATATAATGAAGCATATTGGCGCCCATTTGCAGGGCTCTTAATCTTACATTGGGATCATCATTATACACTTCGGCATCTTCCCAGCCGTTGCCCAAATCGCTTTCGTAGTCGTAAAAACAAACAAGACGGCCTTCAAAAAAAAGCCCAAATCCTTGCGGAGCTTTCCCGTCATGCTGATGCACTTTAGGCAATCCGGAGGGAAATGAAAACGGAGCCTGGTAAATGGGATGAGTGAACGGAATTTCTTTGAACTCGAGTTCCGGAAAAACCTTTTTCATTTGGGGGCGCACAAACTTATCCATGCCGTAGTTATCGCAAATGTGGAGAAACCCACCGCTTTCCAGATAAAGTCTCAGGTTTTGCGCTTCGGCTTCGGAAAATACCACATTGCCGTGTCCTGTCATGAAGATGTAGGGGTAATTGAACAGGTCGGGACCGCCAATATCGGCTACGCCTTCATTGGGGTCTATGGCAGTGCTCATTTTTTGGTTGCAGAAAACTGCAAGGTTGGTGAGGGCTGTTCGCGAACTGTACCAGTCACCTCCCCCTTGATATTTGAGGCGTCCCAGGCGAACCGAATAGGAGCCGCCGTTTTGCTTGGTTGCTGAGGCAAGAAAAAAAACACCGCAGATAAGAAGTGCAGCAACGGCGAACCTAGCAGAAAGAAGCCGGAATTTGCTCATGAATTTAATATTGAAGCCACAGGTAAGTCAAAAATAATGAACCGGCGGCTATTCTGTACCAGCCAAACCATTTAAAACCGTTGTTTTTGACCAGATTTAAAAAGAACCTGACAGCGAGAATGGCTGTAAAAAAACTGATGATGTTGCCGACGGCTATATCTTGAAGCTGGGCGGTACTGAGTGCATCCCAGTTTTTGAGCAGTTTATACAAACCCGCGGCTGTGAGGGTAGGGACTGCTAAGAAAAAGCTGAATTCGGTAGCGGCTTCCTTACTGAGTTTGCATCCTAGGGAACCGGCAATGGTAGCTGCGCTGCGGCTTACACCGGGTATCATGGCAATGCTTTGCACAATGCCAATTTTGAAGGCGTCGGAGTAACCCATGGTGTCGGTATTTTTGGTGCCTGCCGGAAGCCATTTTTCCATAAAAAGGAGAAACAAGCCGACTGTAATGAGAGTAACTCCAACAATGGCAGGGGTTTGAAGTAATTGCTCAAGAAAATCATCGAACAAAAAGCCCAGAATGGCTGCAGGCATGAAACCGGTCAACAGTTTCAGGTAAAACGAAAAGTCGCGGAAGTTGAAAAATCGTTTGTAATAAAGGGCTACAACGGCCAGAATGGCTCCAAACTGGATGCTGATAATGTAAGTATCGATCTCGATGGTATCGAGTTTGAGCATTTCTCCGGCCATCATCATGTGACCGGTGCTGCTCACGGGCAGATACTCGGTTATCCCTTCAACAACCGCCAGTATCAGGTTTTCAAGCCAGGTCATTCATTCTCACCGTTTTTCTCACGGTAAAAAATGGCCGCCAAACCGATGATGAAACCCAGAATAACTACAATGGGAGCAACGGTAATTTTGGTGCTGCTAAAAATGTCGGTTCTACCGGTCATGAGGGCAAATCCAATTACCAGCACCGCCAGTGAAACCAGGGTAAGAATGTAGTTTATTTTACCGAAAACCATGGGTTGCGATCCGGAGAGTTGTTTTTTGGGCGCTGATTTGTTTGTATCCAAAGGCTGATTTTTGATATTGCTCATCAGTATAAATTTTCGATTTTAGTGCGAAGATACTTCAAGGTGCTGAACCATGCACTCATTGCGGCGATAAAAATGCCAAGTAAGGCAATGAAGACAAAAACGGGCAGGGCAAGCTTCAGATCGATGAGGGAAATAAAATCCTTCAAAAAGGCGGTTTCAGGCCAAATTGCGGGTGATGCGGCCATGCTTCCTGCCAATAAAAGTGCTGCCAAAGGCATGGACAGGAAGGCGTATTTAATAAATTTCCAAACGAAGGGCCTCACAATAAATGAATTGGTGGCTCCTACCAACTGCATGCTTTTGATGAGAAAGCGGCTGGAAAAAATATGCAGTTTGATGCTGTTGTTGATAAGTCCCACAGCAATCAGGGTGAATAAAGCGGCGAGTATACCCAACCCCAGCTGTATGTTTCTGAGGTTGCGGTGCACCGAACTGAGCATATTTTGGTTGAATACCACACTTTCCACCGATTTATGTTTCCTGAGGTTACCGGCAATCTTACCTAAATTTTCGGGCGTAGCCGCATCTGCATGAAAATAAATTTCAATGCTAAATGGCAGAATAGAAGCATCGACAAACTCCATCAGTTCCGATGTGCCTGATTTTCCCTCCAGTTCTTTCAGCCCTTCGGCCGGGTGAATGATTTTCACCTTTTTGATGGCTGCGTTGTTTTTTAATGAAGAGGCGAGTTCATTGGCTGCTTGCTGACCCGAGCTGTCGGTTAAGTAAACATCAACGCTGCTGCCTTCAACAATGCTGCGACTGAGCCCGTGAAATCCCAGAACCGACAAGCCAAAAAGACTGAGCATGAAAACCACCAGTGCTATACCGATAATTCCGGGCAGGGCACTTGGCCGGCGTTTGCGGTTTTTGTCTTCGGTCATTGTGTGTTGCGAAAATGCAAAGCATCTGCGAGAGTGTTATAACAAGTTATCCGCAAAATGTTCAACGGCGTAAATTTCCATGAGGAATACGAAGAAATTATTTCATTTTTGTGTCGTTAAAAATATGAACACCACTCGAGCTAATTCTTCGCAAAAATGGTTTTTGACTATTGGTTTCTGGGAAGGAATCAGTTATTTAGTTCTTTTATTTGTGGCTATGCCTTTAAAATACTGGGCGGGTATGGACATGGCTGTAAAAGCAGTAGGTTCGGCACATGGTGCTTTGTTTGTGTTGTTTATGCTAGCGACGGCCTGGGCCTGGAAAGAAGGAGTGCTCAACTTCAAACAGTGTGTAGTGGCATTTTTGTTATCTTTGGTTCCATTCGGTACATTCAGGCTTCACCGCTTGGCGTGATAGTTGAAAAGGATAATTTTGCCGAAAAGTTTTCAAGATGATGACATATACCATAGGAAGTCGCGTTAAGCATCCCAGCAAAGGCGAGGGGGTGATTATGGCCGATACCGGTTCTTCGTACCGCGTGTTTTTTGGCCCCGATTCAATTTTGGAAATAGGCAAATCTTTTGCAGGGCTGGAATTGCTCGAGCTCGGGCCTCCGGCTGAAGCTCCTCTCAGTCTCGATAGTGTTGAGGAAGCACTGCGCAAGGTATTGCTCAAATACAGCGACTTAGGCGAGAAAGTAGAGCTTGGCGGCAAATGGGTGAAGGGCGTTCTGGTTTTTGAACCTGCTGATGCGGGCTTGAAACCCCACGAAATTCCGGTTGAAACCTTCTTCCACAAAGTGGTGATGCTGCGCGATCGCCTTCGTGTGCTGGAACAAAACATCAACAGCCACCCCAAACTCGATGACGAAGACAGAGTAAATCTTCAGCAATATATTACCCGTATTTACGGGACGCTTACTTCCTTTAATTTCCTTTTCAAAAACAAGGAAGATCAGTTTGTGGGCGAATCATCTAAAAAATAACCTTCACAATTTCGACTTTTTTCGTTTTATTTGCTTTTTTGTTAGCATTTAATTGAATGATTGAATAAAGATTATGGAAATTTTAAAGAATATCTTAGTTGAAAATGTATTGTTTCTTGATATTGAAACAGTTCCTGCCACAGCAGATTTTTCTCTCTTGCCTCTTGAATGGAAAGGCTTGTGGGAGAAGAAGTCCAAAACCTTAACCAAAACAGATGAATCACCTGAAGCATTGTACAACAAGGCAGGTATTTATGCCGAATTTGGTAAAATTGTATGCATTGGAATTGGGGTGTTGCGCAGGGGTAAAGATGGGTTACAGCTCAGGGTAAAGAGCATACGGGGGCACAACGAACACGAAATTTTGCAGGAATTTGCTGCATTATTGGAACGAAGTTTTCCCGGTAACCCACATTTATTGTGTGCCCACAATGGTAAAGAATTCGATTTTCCATTTATTGCCCGGCGAATGATGATCAATGGAATCAAACTGCCTAAACTGCTCGATTTATCCGGTAAAAAGCCTTGGGATATTCCCCATATTGATACCATGGAATTGTGGAAATTCGGAGATTTTAAAAGTTTTACATCCTTGAATTTGCTAGCCCACTTATTCGGTATACCCACACCCAAAGACGATATTGATGGAAGCATGGTTTGGTCGGTTTATTGGCAGGAAGATGATTTGGAAAGAATTGCCCGTTATTGTGTGAAAGATGTGGTAACACTGGTGCAGATATTTTTAAAGTTCAAAGGAGAAAAAAGCATCCGCGATGAGGATATTGTAATTACCGAAGCTTAGTATATCGATAACATCAATATATTTATTCCGAACAGATGTCTGCATTAGTCGTTAAAGTATTAATTTTGCGATAATTCAGATAGGAAAATGCGGTATATTTTAATTTTACTTCTTAATGTTTCCGCATTTACAACTCTGCAGGCGGCAGAACCCTCTGTGCCGGCGTCCAATGTCGCTATCGGTTCACTTACCTGCAATGCAGCCACAGTTTCATTTACCCGTGGTAATGGTTCCTGGAGGACTATTTTAATAAAGCAAGGAAGCGCTGTTGATGCGTTGCCGTTTGACGGGACGAAATACACTGCATTCAATGCCTTCGGTTCGGGCACTCAAATTGGTACGGGTAATTATGTTGTTTTTGACAACATTTCAAATACAGCCAATATAACCGGATTAACACCTGGCACCACTTATCATGTGGCCATATTTGAGCACGATGGCTTTTCTCCTGACTACCTGACAAGTTCTTATGCGACAGGTTCTTTTACTACCCATTCTTTAACCCTAGATTTTACTTTTTCCAGAACTGACAGCTGCGAAAAAACCAACACGGTTACTTTCACAAACAAGTCTAAAGCCAGTTTTGGCTGGATTACCTACACATGGCTTTACAGAGACGGCAACAAGGATACTGGAGTGAATGTAACCTACTCCTACCCGAACGGAGGTAATTATGCTGTTCAATTGGTTGCCTCGCCTTCAATGGGTTGTGTAAGCAGCTTCACCTCGCCACGATCCGTTTTTATTGTCCCCCGCCCCAAAAGCAATCCCACCGTCCGTAACTGGGATACAGCCCAGTGTTTAAGAGGAAATCATTTTTATTTTGAAGATAAAACCACGGTGGCGGCCATTCCGAGGTGTGGTAAAAGGGTCATGTGGTATCTCGATGACAAGGACAGTACAACATTTCCAAATCCTGATAAGTATTATGATAAGGCTGGAATTTATCGAGTCTTTTTCCGCAGCGAAACCACTTATGGATTGAACAGTGTGGTTTACAATACAGGTTGTATTGATACGGCCGCTTTTTATATCAGGGTTATTGCCGATCCTTCCAGTGGCTTAACTATCAATGACTCCATTCAGTGCCTGGCCGGAAACAATTTTAACTTCAACAATACATCCGGCGGGTTGGTATCATTTAAATGGAAGTTTGGCGATGGAGATTCTGCCGCTACAAAATCAGCAACGCACAGTTACAAAACCACAGGCATATTTCCTGTTATTCACAATGCAGTGAGCAAAGAGGGTTGTGCCAGCACTGATACGGTGTTCACAGTTGTAAAGCCCAATACCGATGCCTCGTTTACAGGATTGCTGGCCAGGGTGTGTGAAAATGATCCGTCGTTCAGTCTCAATCCCAAGTTTCCGGGCGGTGTTTTTACCGGCGGTCCGCTTACGGGGTCTACCTTCAATTGCAAGCCCCCCGGAAATTACACCATCAAATATGTAATTCGCGATACCTTTTGCCCCGATTCAACCACTGCTCCCATTCAGATTGATGCCCTGCCTAGATTCAGCTTAGGGCGTGATACCAACCTCTGCAATGGCAGTGTGCTGAATTTGAATGTATCGTTGCCGGGCAATCAGTTGTGGGATAATGGTCAAACAACTTCACCCCGCAGTGTGAACAACGGCGGCTCGTTCTGGGCGGAACTTGATCAGAATGGATGCAAATGGCGTGATACTATGCGCGTTTTTCTGGGTGAAACTCCGCAGGTACTGCTGCCCTCAGACACTCTGTTGTGCAAAGGAGGATTGCTTAAACTCGCCGCCACATGGCCGAAAAGCACCTATTCATGGAACACCGGGCAAACCGATTCTGTTATTTATGTCACCCGCGGTGGTTATTATTCGGTAACAGTAACCAATCCCTGTGGATCGGCTACCGATGCAATCAATGTTTCTTATCAGGGTGAGTTTTGTGATTTGTTCGTTCCCGATGCATTCACCCCAAATGGTGATGGCAAGAATGATTTCTTTCAGATATTCAACCGTGGTGGTTCGGCTGTTCTTTTCCAGATTTATGACCGCTGGGGCGGTAAAGTATTCGATAGCCAAACGGCAAATAGTTTCGCCTGGGATGGGAATGCAAACGGACTGCCTTGTCAGGACGGGGTTTACCACTATATTTATCAATATCAGCAGCAGGCAGGTACGCGTATTCGACGAAACATCATAAAAGGCAGTATTTTACTGTATCGTTAATTACTCGGCAAAAAGTGTCGGTAAATTGAGGATTACCCGCTGCAATTGTTTGCTAAATTTGCCCTCAGATGCAAGCCGCAACCATTGAACAGGCCAAACAGTTAGGACTTCTTGAAGAAGAGTACCACAAAATTTGCAGTGTACTAGGCAGAGAGCCCAATTTTACCGAGATCAGCGTTTATTCCGTAATGTGGAGTGAACATTGCAGTTACAAGAACTCCATAATGTGGTTAAAAACTTTGCCACGGGAGGGCAGCAAAATGCTGGCTGAGGCAGGCGAAGAAAATGCCGGACTCGTGGATATTGGCGACGGGCTGGCCTGCTGTTTTAAAATTGAAAGCCACAACCATCCCAGTGCCATTGAACCTTATCAGGGAGCTGCAACCGGCGTGGGAGGTATCAACCGCGATATTTTTTCCATGGGCGCCAGGCCCATAGCGCAACTAAACAGCCTGCGATTCGGTAATATCAATACCGACCGCACCAAATGGCTGATGAAAGGCGTGGTAAAAGGCATCGGCGATTATGGCAACGCTTTCGGTATTCCCACTGTGGGCGGTGAAGTGTATTTCGACGATTGTTACGAGCAAAACAACCTGGTGAATGCCATGAGTGTGGGCATAGTGCCGGTAGGCAAAAGCATTTCTGCGGCTGCCGGCCCTCCGGGTAACCCTGTTTATATTTTTGGTTCAGCAACCGGCAAAGATGGCATTCACGGTGCGGCTTTCGCCAGCAAAGACATGAGTGAAGACAGCATTCAGGATCTGCCTAGCGTGCAGGTCGGCGATCCTTTCTGGGAAAAACTGATTTTGGAAGCCACCATGGAGCTTATTGAAACCGGAGCTGTAGTGGGTATGCAGGATATGGGGGCGGCAGGAATTACCTGCTCTACCAGCGAAATGAGTGCAAAAAGTGGTGTTGGAATGGATGTGTGGCTTGACAAAGTGCCCATGCGTCAGGCAGATATGAAGGCCTGGGAATTACTTCTCAGTGAAAGTCAGGAACGCATGCTGGTGGTGGTGGAAAAAGGTAAAGAGCACCTAGCTGAAGAAGTGTTTAAAAAATGGGAAATTAGCTATGCGCATATAGGTGAAGTAACCGATACCGGCAGGGTTCGGTATTATATGAATGGTCAACTGGAAGGTGATATTCCTTCTGAAAGTTTGGTGCTGGGTGGCGGTGCTCCTGTATACAAAAGAGAGTGGTCAATCCCCGCATATTTTGCGGAGATTGAGAAATTCAATCCCGACTCAATCTCAGATATAACATTGTATGAAGCCCGATTGGCTGCATTGAAGCTGTGCGCAGAACCCAACATTGCAAGCAAACGCTGGGTGTATCAGCAGTACGACAGCATGGTGGGTACTGTAAACCAAAGCACCAACCGCCCCAGCGATGCGGCCGTGGTGCTTGTGAAAGGCACCAACAAAAGCCTGGCCCTGACGGTGGATTGCAACAGCCGCTACATTTTTGCCGATCCTGACAAGGGCACTCAGATTGCTGTTGCTGAAGCCGCCCGCAACATTCGCGTAACAGGTGGCGTTCCCACCGGTGTGACCAACTGTCTCAATTTCGGCAATCCATACAATACCGAGGTTTATTATCAGTTCAAGCACGCCATCGACGGAATGGGCAAGGCCTGCCGCAAGTTCGATACCCCCGTAACCGGCGGCAATGTGAGTTTTTACAACCAAAGCACCAACGGCAACGCGGTTTACCCCACGCCAACCATCGGCATGGTGGGCATCATAGAAAAGCCGGAACACCGAATGACATTGGATTTCAAACAGCCCGGAGATTTGATTTACCTGATTGGAGAAGCACGCAACGATTTGGGCAGCAGTCAGTATTTGGCCAAAATAAAAGGCGTGGAGTACAGTCCTTGCCCGCATTTTAATTTGGATGAAGAATTCGCGCTGCAAATGGCAGTTTATGGAGCCATAACAGAAGGCCTGCTGAGCAGCGCACACGATATCAGTGAAGGGGGAATGTTCATAGCCTGCTTAGAAAGTGCCATGGCAGGGAAGACGGGCTTTGACATCTGTACCATTTCAGGTATTCGCAACGATGCCTGTTTATTTGGCGAAGGTCAAAGCCGGGTGGTTGTCAGCATTTCACCCTATAAAAAAGAGTCGTTCGAGGCATTTATCAGTAGCAACGGCGCAAGCGCCACCCATATCGGCACGGTAACCGGTTCAGGAGTTATAGTGAACGGTGAAAACTGGGGCAGTGTTTCAGAATTTTCCGTGCCATACAATACAGCAATTGAAAATGTAATAGGGTAGCCCCTATTTTAAACAGATTCAGTTTTGGGTGAAAAAAATTTGGGTGAAAATATCGGGAGTGATAAAAAACCGATAAAACGATATTATCTTTGGGGGGTGGAAAGGTGGTATCCAAATAGGGGGCTAAACGAAGAACAGCAGCAACGCCTTATCGATAAAAAAAACAGGCTCGATGCATTGCGTCCGTTTCCGTCGGCTGCGCTGAATCGATTGCGTCAGGATATGGCCGTAGAATGGACCTATAATTCCAATAGCATAGAGGGAAATACACTCAGTTTAAGGGAAACTCGCGTTGTGCTTCAAGATGGTCTAACCATTGGCGGTAAAACGCTGCGAGAGCATTTTGAAGCAATCAATCATAACAAAGCCATTGCCTGGCTTGAAGAAAGAGTTGTGCCGGGCTATGCTGTTTCAGAAGCTGATATTCTTGTGCTTCATAAAATGGTTATGTCTTCCATTGACGATGAATTTGGTGGTAGGTTTCGCACAGGCAGGGTTCAAATCACAGGGGCCAATTTCATTCCACCCAACCCTTTAAAAGTGCCTGATTTACTCACAGAATTATTAAGCTGGGTTTGTCATAATCCTCAAAATCTCGATCCAGTTAGCCTTTCAGCTGTTTTTCACCACCGTTTTGTATGGGTCCACCCATTTTTCGATGGCAACGGAAGAACAGGTCGCCTGGCCATGAATATGATTCTTATAAGTCTGGGTTATCCGCCTATAATCATTTTACGCACTGATCGCAACAAATATTACCGGGCACTGAACGAGGCCAATCAAGGTCAGTTTGAAAAGCTCATGCTTTTATTTTTTCAAGGAGCTGAACGAAGTCTGGAACTCTATCTTTCTGCCTTGGGAAAAGGATACGATGATTACCTGCCACTGAACCTTGTTGCCAACGATCCTGCCGTTCCTTATGGACAGGAATATTTAAGTCTGCTGGCGCGTCGCGGAGAACTGGAAGCCTTCAAAGAAGGCCGGGTTTGGTACAGCAACACAAAAGCAGTAAAACGCTATATGAACAGGTAGTTCCAATTCACGACATTTGCATTGTGATTTCCTTACCATCCTTATCATTTTGGGAACAGCAGTGGCTGAAAAATACCGATATACTCATTGTGGGTTCGGGTATTGTTGGTCTGCAAAGTGCGTGGCACCTTAAACAGCAATGGCCTCACCGAGAGGTTTGGGTGATAGACCGTGCGCCTTTGAGTTTGGGAGCCAGTACCCGAAACGCCGGATTTGCCTGTTTTGGCAGTATGGGCGAAATTCTGGATGACATTCAGCGCACCGACGAACAAACCGCATATGCGTTGTACGAAAAGAGATTTCGCGGGCTTCAGCAATTGCTTGCCGATTTTGGAGAAACTGCCATTGGATATGAAAAAACGGGTGGTTACGAAATTTTTAAGCCCGGTGCAGAGCAAGAATTTCAGCATATTGCCAATCACATTGACAATGTGAATGCAGACCTCAAGACGGTAGCTGGAGAAAATCCCTTTCAGCTAAAGAGCACCGCCAAACTGGGCATGCAGGTTCTGGAAAACGGGGTATTTACACCGGTGGAAGGCATGATACAAAGCCATTTGCTTTACAAAAAGGTGCAGGATGCCGCCCTGTCTGCAGGGGTTCGTGTTTTGGGAGGGCTCACTGCAGCGCAACCTGAAAAGCTCGACAGCGGCAAGTGGCGGGTTAAAACCGCCGAAGGATATGTTTTCGACGCACAAACGCTGGTGGTTTGCACCAACGGATATGCTGCTCAACTGTTGCCCGAACTGCAGGTGCAAGCCGCACGGGGACAGGTGCTGGTCACATCGGCCATCCCGCCATTAAAATGGCGGGGACTCATGCACGCAGACAAGGGATACATCTATTTCCGCAGTCTGGGAACCCGCATACTCATCGGTGGCGGACGCAACCTCGATTTTGAGGGAGAAACCACCACAGAACTCAATACTACGGATGCCATTGTTCAGTATCTGCTGAATTTTCTGCGCGAGGTGGTTGTGCCTGGCGAAAACTTCGAAATAACGCATCAATGGGCCGGAACCATGGGCATGCACCAAAACCGAACACCCATTGTACAATGTCTGGATCAGGGTTTGTTTGCTTGTGTACGAATGGGCGGAATGGGTGTGGCGCTAAGTGCGGTGGTTAGCCGTGAACTGGCGGCGCTGGTGAAAGAACAATCCTGAGTTGAGCAACAAAAGCGGCATTCTTTTTGTCCATATAGCTGCGGTGCGATTCCTATTGATCATATTTTTTCTGGCCACAACCGGTTTGCGGGCGCAATCTGCCGACTCGGTTGAAGTGGAAATAGCCCGTGGCGATACCTTGCAGATTGGCACTGTAGAAACTGCGTTTTTCAAGCACCTGGATATGTACAAAAAAACGCGTTGGACGGGCACTGAACCTGCTTACGACACTGCCAGCGGTGAGGGCTTTTTCAAGTCCTTTTTTGCCACCGGCGATTTTGATGTGGCGGAACTTCCCAAGGCCTATACCGGCCGCAAGTTTGTTGTGTTGGGGGTAGAGGTGTTGCAAAACAAAAACACCGGCCAACCCATGAATGTGTTGTACCTGCGGGGCGATTTACCCCATACGGTTATTTGGGTCGATTTTGATCAGGCCTTCGAAAGCGGCGAGTTGCGATTGCCGGATTGAGCCTTAGCGGACGCTTTAAACCGTTCGCTACGATATTTATATGCATATAAAATGAGTCATGATTATTGAATTATATCTATTTGCATATATATTTGTTATTTTAGGTGATATTATATTATTTTGCATATAAATGCATAGTATTGCGACATTCGTAAAGCAAAGGCGCAAGTTGGCAGGGCTTACGCAGGAAGAGTTCTCTGTTAGGGCAGGAGTTGCCCTAACCGTCATTCGCAAGATTGAACAGGGAAAAATAAATCTGAGTGCCGACAAGCTGAATACTGTACTCAAAATGTTCGGCCATGAAATTGGTCCAATTCCAATGAAAAGAACAACTAAATTGTGAGAAAGGCTGCCGTTTATTATCATACGGCTTTTGCGGGTACACTGACTGAGACAGCAGATGGTGAGTATCTTTTTCAGTATGATTCAAGCTACATACAATCGCATCCTACTGAATTTTTGACCTTCACCATGCCGGTTAGGAAAATGCCTTATCGATCAAAACGAATGTTCCCATTTTTTGATGGATTGATACCCGAAGGCTGGTTGCTTGAAGTTGCAGTCGCCAACTGGCGAATCAACGCCAATGATCGAATGGGCTTGCTTTTGGCTTGTTGTTCCGATTGCATTGGTGCGGTATCAGTAATTTCAATTTCCGATGCCAATGAGTAAGCGTTGCCTATACTGCTGTGGTGCTTTATCAACCGATTCAGATTATCATGTTGAATGCTGCAGGGCTTTTTTTGGAAGTGCTACTCCGCCGGAATTGCCGTTTTATATGGATGAGATGAAAGCATTGGCAAAAAATCTCATTTCTAAGCGTGTTGCGGTTCCGGGAGTGCAGCCAAAATTATCGTTGAGTTTACTCAATTCTAAAAAGGGTGAACCACGGCAAAGATTTACAATAGTTGGCTCCCTTGGTGGTAATTATATTCTTAAACCTCCTTCAGAAACCTACCCGGAGTTGCCCGAGAATGAACACATAACAATGCTCATGGCAAGAGAACTAGGTATTCGGGTGGTCCCATCTTCTTTAATCAGAATGGGTTCCGGCGAATTGTGCTATATTACCAAAAGAGTTGACAGAAATGCTTCCGGCACAAAACTGCATATGCTCGATTTTTATCAGGTTACCGAGGCATACGACAAGTATCGTGGATCTTTGGAAAAGGTAGGTAAGGGCATTTTATTGTATTCAAGCGATGCCCTTTTGGATATACAGCGTTTTTTTGAGCTGTGTGTATTTGCATTTGTTACGGGTAACAATGACATGCATTTGAAAAATTTTTCCTTGTTACTTTCAACTCAGGGCTGGGTGTTGTCTCCTGCTTATGATTTGTTGAATGTGAATTTGGCTTTGCCTTTGGATAGAGATGATACAGCATTAACCATTGATGGTAAAAAGCGTAATTTAATAAAGGCAACCTGGAAAAAATTTGGGATTAAACTGGGACTGAATGCGAAGCAAATTGCGTCTGTTCTCGAAAATATGCAAAAGGCCAAATCAAAAATGTTGAACCTGCTAGACAATTCATTTCTTTCGGAGACTACAAAAGATGCTTATAAAGCCTTGTTAGAAGAGAGGTTGCACCGTTTGGGCTAACCCGAATTGCTTGTGCACTCCAATAAAATTTCTTAGCGGACGGTTTAAACCGTTCGATAAGGCCCCAACAGGGTTGAAATATTGTAGTTTAAAAACAATTCCTGAAAAAGGATAAAAACACCTAAAACGGGAAAATGAAACCACATATAGGGTGAGAGCAATTTAATTGTAGCCTTTCTTTGCTTTATGAAACTCTCAAAATTTTACACATTATTTACACTTGGATTATTGGTGTTCTCTCAGATGTCTGCCCAGATACCTGCTTATGTTCCAACCAATGGCCTCGTTGGCTGGTACCCGTTTAATGGCAATGC
>CANHCW010000013.1 GCA_947459165.1 Flavobacteriales bacterium | reverse complement strand
TGGTCTTTGCACCAGTCAATCAGGTAATTCATTTCGTCTTCGGTATCCCAGCCGTATTTATTAATGCTTACCACGGCGTTTTGCCCGAATGACTGCACATTGTTAATGTGGTGTTTTACATTTTGCAATCCGGTTTTCAAAGCATCTCCGTTCACATCGCGCATGGTTTTCTCGGTAGCGCCTCCGTGTAATTTAATGGCTTGCAATGAGGCTACAATTACCGTGGCAGCAGGTTCCAAACCGGCCATGCGGCATTTGATATCGAAGAATTTTTCAGCACCCAAATCGGAGCCGAAACCGCTTTCAGTAACCACATAATCGGCCAGATTGAGGGCAGTTTTGGTCGCAATAACGCTGTTACAGCCGTGGGCAATATTGGCGAAAGGTCCGCCGTGAATAATAGCGGGGGTGTGTTCAGTGGTTTGCACCAGGTTGGGCATAATGGCATCGCGAAGCAGCACCACAATGCTGGGACCAAATCCCAAGTCGCCAACTGTTACCGGCTTTTTACCGGCGTAACCCACCACAATGCGGTCTATGCGGCGTTCCAAATCTTCAAGGTTTTCGCTTAGGCACAGCAAAGCCATGATTTCTGAAGCGGGAGTAATATCAAATCCGGTTTCGGTGGGAATGCCGTTGGTGCTGCCGTGCAGTCCGCTTACCATGTGCCTCAGCATGCGGTCGTTTACATCGAGTACGCGTTTCCAAAGAATCTGGGTAAGCGCATTTTCACCGGTTTTGTTCCAATAGCGGTAATTGTCAACCAGGGCGGCAATCATATTGTTGGCGCTGGTAATGGCATGAAAATCGCCGGTAAAGTGCAGGTTGATGTCTTCCATGGGAAGCACCTGCGAATATCCACCGCCTGCAGCCCCGCCCTTCATGCCGAAGCAAGGCCCCAGACTGGGCTCGCGCAATGCTACCATGGCGTTTTTGCCAATGTGATTGAGTCCTAAAGACAAGCCCACGCTGGTTACGGTTTTACCTACACCGGCTTTGTTCGGGGTGATGGCGGTAACCATAATAAGTTTGCCTTTCTTACCTGAATTCAGGTATTTCAGCGGTATTTTGGCTTTGGTGCGACCGTATGGGATTAAGTCGTCTGTGGCAATGTTCAGGCGGGTAGCAATGTCGCCGATGGGTTTCAGCGGTGTGCTTCTGGAAATTTCAATATCCGATTTCATAGAGTGGCAATATTAACCAATTTCGGGGATATGCAGTGGCGTTGAATGCCGCAACATCGCACATTAAGCAAAAAATTACTTTAATTTGCCTGTATGAAACGCATTTTCATTCCTGCTGCGTTCGCGGCAGTATCGTTATTTATAGCCAACTGTGCCGCCAAAAAAACGGCCACTGTAGCCAAACCTGTCAGCAACGGCACATCCCTGCTGGAAACAGCCAAAGGCATAGATCCAAACGCCACACAGGCCATACTGGACATGGGGAAGCAAATTCTTACCACCAATTGCGCCCGCTGTCATGGAGCCAAGGATCCGCTTAAATTCTCTGCCGAGGAGTGGAACAAGGACATGGAACGGATGATTGTGAAGGCCAAAATGACCGAAGATCAGGCATCACCACTGAGGTTGTACACAAAGGCATTGCTGAAGCAGGCGGGGAAGTAGATCGCTTCATCCCGAAATTAAGATAATTGTACATTGTCTTATTAGTTAGATTTTATTTTCCGATTTATAATTATTTTTCGTAATATAGTGTTTATGTTTGAAAATATCTTTTTTTAAGATGCAGTTGCCCAAGTATCTATAAAAATCAGAGGAGTTCATGCTCTATTTTGAATTTGTTAGTGATGGACCCAATGGCAGAATAAAAAAGGTAGTTCAGTATTCAGAAACGAGCACAAAAAATGTATTCAACCTGGGTTTTGGTGATTATGATGAAAGAACAAAACGGATTAATGATTTATCAATATCGAATAACGGGGATAGTATGAAGGTTTTGGCCACAGTTGCATCCACAGTGTATGCTTTTACCGAAAAATATCCTGATGTCTGGATAATTGCTGCAGGAAGCACTTCAGCAAGAACAAGATTATATCGCATGGGAATTTCAGATAATCTGGCAGAGATTGCTGAAGACTTTCTTGTTTATGGTTACACTCAAAAAGGAGATTGGGAAGAATTTACGATTAACAAGCATTACGAAGCTTTTTTAATAACAAGAAAAAGTATTAACTTTGAATTGTGAAAATGCGTGAACTCAACCAATCAAAAACGCCAATAATTGTTTTTGATAAAAAACTGGAGAAATTCAGGGGAAAGGTTCTTTTCCCAAAAAAGCTTGAACGGGCCAACGAAATTTTGGCCAAATCCGTTCTTCCCAAAAAATAAAACCTACATATTATTTTCTTTTTTAATGCCCAAAGTGCGGATTCCTAGGCATTCCACCATCGGGTCCCCGGAAACCTTTTCCACCCTCAGGCATTTTAAATGCCCTTAGATTGTAGGTAAAGGTGAGCATATAATAGCGCTGAAGCACATTGGTTTGCACATCTTCGAAATAAGTTTCAGTTACATTGCGGCTCAGGCTGTTGTTCTGTTTCAGCATGTCAAAAGCAGTCAGTCTCAATTCCCCGGCTCGTTTTTTTAGAAATTTGTAGCCAATTCCTGCATTCCACAATAGGAAATTGTTGTTCAACCCACTGCTTAACCCTTTGAAAAGCTGATGATTCAGTTCGGTTTGAAGCACAAGACCTTTCCAAGGCTGCGCCTGAATTCTGAATCGGGTATTTTGGTTTGTAAATACACTGTTCAGTGAGGTTTGAAGGCTGTTGCTCACTTTGGTGTAAGCGGTATTTGAACTGATGGTAAAATCAATTTTTTCGGAAATGTTGCTGCTGATGACAACTCCCACACTGGGAACCAAACTGTTGGCATAGTTAAGCTGTCCGTTAATCATTCCCGGTGTTCTGCTGAAGTTCACCCCGGCATTCACATTCAGATTGCACTTCATAAAAGTCAATGGAAGTCCGTAGTTCACAAAGCTTCTCAACCCGCCTTGTCCGTTCATGTTAACCGGACGGGTAAACTGGGCACCGCGGTTTAAAAACAAACCCGGTAAAATAAGCGTATCGGCCTTTGCAATGAATGTGCTTGTGCCAATATAGTTCCGGGTGATGGTTCCCCCGATCATGGCAAAAAATGAATTTCCCTTTCTAGGGTTTGCCCAAGAGTAACGGGTGAATAATCCGTGTTGTAAATCCTGGGCCAGGTTTGGATTTCCCGTACTAACAGCCAGTGGGTTGCTGTTGTTCACCACATCTTGAAGTTGATCGATGGTAGGTGCGTTGTTGTTGGTGCGGTAAAACAGTCTGAAACCTTCCTTCTCGCTGGGTTTGAACATAATCATGGCCCCGGGAAGCAGACTGGGAAATCCCGCATTGAGGTTGTACGCTTTTGGGAAAATTTGTTCGTTGTACAGGCTTGCCTGTTGTGCATTCAAACTCACATTCCAGCTCCATTTGCCTTTTTGCCAGCGGTAGGCCAGGCCTGCGCTTCCGGTGGTGTATCGTGTATCAAATTTGCTGGATAGCAGCGTGTCCAGTATGGAATAGGTTTCCTTTGTTGTATCCAAAGCATTCGTTGCTTTGTCGTTTCGGCTTCGTGAATAATTGCCATTGATGGAAAAACTCAACTGTCCGTTTTTTCCCGCGGGTTCTGTCCAGGTAACCGAACCGGAACTTCCATAATTGTCGCGCACCTGATTGGCCCTTACATCATTTAACCGGGCAGCAAATGTGTCGGTAAGTTGATCGTTTTCGGTTCTCCAGTCGTTGTTTCCGTTATTGCCTGAAAGGGTAGGGGTTGCATTCAGCGTAATCGATCTGCCTCGTTTTTTGTATCTCACATTGTATTGAAATCCTACAGACACATTGAAACCCTGCATATCCGAAAAGTACTGGTTCACGGCCTTGCTGATGTCAACCCGGCTGCTTAGCGGCGAGCTCACGATGCTGTTTATTCCGGTTAAGTTTGATTCAGGACGGTTGCTCTGAAAACTCATTTTGGGAGTAATCAGAAGGTTGTGCATGGTATCGGGTTTGAATTCGTACCGAAGATTGAAACGGTGATTGGAGTTGAGTGTGGTTGAAACGCTGTTTTCAATGTAATTCAGCATGCTTTCAGAACCGGTTACAAAGTAGCGTTTGGTGAGGCCAATGTTGTTATTAACCGATCGGTTAAAAAAATAGGATGCCGACATTTCGGCCTTTTTCCATTTGTTGCTGTAATTGATTCCAAAAGCTCCGGTTGATGAGATTCCGTTTCGCTGATCAACCAAAAAATTATCCATGGCAGTAGCTCCATAATTGCTGTTTCGCATCATGGGCTTCCAGGAACCGCCTCCGGGCATATTCCTCATTCCGCCACCTCCGCCACCGCCTCCTGCCATTACACCCATCAAATCTTCGGAGCTGAAGTTTTGCTCGTTGATATTGTTCAGCGATCCCAAAATGGTGATGCGTTTTTGATTTTTAAAGCGGTTGTAGGTAAAGCCATTTCTGTATCGATCATCGGTTCCATAGCCAGCATAAGCTTTACCGAAACTGCCGTTTCTGAATTGCATTTTGGTTATGATGTTGATGGTTTTGGTGGTGTTTCCATCATCGAAACCCGTGGCCTGAGCCAGGTTGCTTTTGCCATCGAAAATCTGAATTTTGTCAACCACCTCTGCCGGTAGGTTTCTCAGTGTTGACGAAGGGTCTTCTCCAAAGAATGGTCTGCCATCAACCAGCACCCTTTTTACATCTTCACCTTGCGCTTGTACCTTGCCATTCTGGGTAGTAATGCCGGGCATTTTGCCCACCAGATCTTCCGTAGTTGCATCGGTATTGGTTTTAAATCCTGAAGCCGACAATTCTGTTGTATCGCCTTTTATTTTGACAGGTGAAGCATCTTTAATGATCACCACCTCATCCATGGATAAGCTGTCGGTCGGTTTCATGGTAAGAATTCTCAGATCGGTACTTTCTTCTGTTACCGTGAAATCGTAAACCAATGTGCTGTATTTTTTTGCTGAAGCTGTAAGACGGTGTTTGCCGGGTTGCTTAAGTAAAAAACGGAAAAAGCCGCTGCTGTCAATGCTGCCTTTGTAAACTGAACTGTCACCAAACAATTCATAAACCCTGATAAAATCTGATTTAATGCTTTGCCCTTTTGGAGAGCTGATTTTACCGGAAACCAGGTATGAAGACTGCGCTGTTGCAAGCAGCCCCCAGCATAGAAAAGAAAGAGTGATTAAAAATCTCATTCGTTGGAACAATAATGCAAAGATGCTTCAGGTTTGGCAATGATTGGGAACTAGTTATCATTTTTAACAATAGTTTTTTGTTAAATAACAATATATCAAAAACTTGTACTTATTCAAACTCTTCATGTGTGCAATTTTTAATCATTTATACACAACACTTGTCACCTCGTTGCTCTCATACTTACTTTGCACTTCCGAGTATGGATCAGCAATACATCGTATCAGCCAGAAAATACAGGCCCACCACCTTCGACAGTGTGGTTGGTCAGAAACATGTGGCTGAAACACTGATGTATGAAATTGAAAGCAACAAGCTTGCTCAGGCATTTCTGTTTACCGGTCCCCGCGGTGTGGGTAAAACTACTTGCGCCCGTATTTTGGCCAAGGTCATTAACAGTCGCGACGGTCAGGTTGATCCCAATCAGGATTTTGCATTTAACATTTTCGAACTCGATGCGGCCAGCAACAACGGCGTTGATGACATCCGCAATCTGATTGAACAAGTTCGCATCCCTCCGCAAGTTGGCAAATACAAGGTTTACATCATCGATGAGGTGCACATGCTTACCCAGGCGGCTTTCAATGCTTTTTTGAAAACCCTGGAAGAGCCACCTTCTTACGCTATTTTTATTCTGGCTACCACAGAAAAACACAAGGTGTTGCCAACCATTCTAAGCCGCTGTCAGGTGTTTCATTTTAACCGCATCGAAACCTCCGATATGGTGACGCACCTGAAAGAAATTGCTGAAAAAGAAGGAATCAAAGCAGATGAAGATGCTTTACATCTGATTGCCAGAAAAGCCGATGGGGGGTTGCGTGACGCTTTGTCCATGTTTGATCAAATGGTGAGTTACAGCGGTGGTGAAGTAACCTATGCCCGTGCGGTTGAAATTTTAAGTGAACTGGATGCCGAGACCTTTTTCAGTATCACCACAGCAGCAGCTTCAGGCGATGCGGCTACCTGCATTTTGGCGTTCGACGATGTGGTAAGAAGGGGCTTCGATGGTTCAACATTCGTTTCAGGACTGGCTGCCCATTTTCGCAATCTGGCAATTTGCAAAGATTCCAGAACTTTTGATTTGCTGGATGTTTCAGCCACATTTCGCCAGAAATACGCCGAGCAGTCTGCCGCACTCAGCTTCTCCTTCATTTTAAATGGCTTGAATTTGCTGAACGAATGCGACGAAAAGTATAGGAACAGTCAGCATCCCCGCCTGCTTGTAGAGCTAACCCTGATGAAGCTCAGCAACCTGAACAATTACCTTAGAGGTATTGTAACCGCATCGGAATTAAAAAAAAAAGCCCTGAATTAAAGCAGGCAGCTCCGGAAAAGCCCGTTGATCCTGTCACCGCCAAGAAGCAGGTAACAGCTGAGAAAATTGCCTCTACCCGCCTCGATTTTTCAGGCATTAAAACCTACAAGGAAAATAAAGAAAAAGAACGAATCAGTGAGGTTCGTGAGGCATCCGCTGCTGAAACTGAGCCGGTTCAAACCGAAATGGGATTGAATGAGCCGCCTGAAATCACGGGTAAAACCGAAGTCAGTCAGCCCGCCGAATTCGTTCCGCTAACCAATGAAATGGCCAATGCAATTTGGTTAGAGTTTGCCTCCGGGCAAGGCCCACGGATTTCCAGTCTGATGAAATTGCTTTCAGCCAGGGTAGAGGGTACGGATATGATTGTAACCGCAGGTAGCATGGAACAATTGGAGTCGCTGGAGGAAATCAGAATGCCGTTTACAAGGTTTGTGCTGGCGAAAACCAACGAAAAAATCCTGAGGTTTCTGGTGGAACGGGGGGAAGTGAAAGACACCGAACGCAGGCCGTATACCGATAAGGAAAAGCTAGACTATATGCTGAAAAAACACCCCGAATGGCAGGAAATGATAGAAAAATTGCATTTGCGTCTGCCTTAATTCATCTTTCCTTCAATTGTTCATTTCTTCCACACAAAAACACCAGGTAATTGGCAGTAATACGCCCATTATTTTGTTCCTTTGCACTGCCGATTTTTATGCCTGAAAAGGTTCAGTTTAACGATACCAAAGTGGCGTTTGCCCACAAAAGCAACGGGCAGTTGAAAAAAGCCCGTCTGTTGTTCAGAAGTTTTAATTTTCCGGGTTTGCTTTCAGCCGGTCCTTTTCTTGCCAAAGTTGCCGTAATGCTTGGTTTTAAAAGCGTAATTAAAAACACCATTTTTGAACAATTTTGCGGTGGTGAGGATATTGAAACCTGCAAACAAACCATTCAACAGCTGTCGCAATCGGGTATAGGCACCATTCTTGATTATTCAGTTGAAGGGGAAGAAACTGAGTCCGTTTTTGACCACACTGGTGCCGAAATTATCAGAACCATACTGGCTGCGAAAAACAATCCTGATATTCCCTTTTCTGTGTTTAAAACCACCGGTATCATTCGTTTTGAGCTGCTTGAGAAGAGAAGCGCCGGTGCAAAGTTTTCAGAAGAAGAACAGGAGGAGTGGAACAGAGGCAGAAACAGATTTGAGCAAATTTGCCTTGCAGCAGCAGAAAACAATGTGCGCATTTTTGTCGATGCCGAGGAAAGCTGGATTCAACCAGCCATCGATGCGCTTACAGAAGAAATGATGGAAAAACACAACACCCACCATGCCATCGTTTACAATACCATTCAACTGTATCGCCACGACAGGCTTGAATACCTGAAGCACCAAATTACCGGAACCATGCATTTTCTAGGGTTTAAACTGGTGCGCGGCGCCTACATGGAGAAGGAAAAGAGCAGGGCAATGCAAATGGGTTATCCCAACCCAATTCAGCCCGATAAGCAATCTGCCGACCGCGATTACAACGAGGCGTTGAAACACTGTGTGCACCATATTGACCGGGTTAGCATTTGCGCAGGAACACACAATGAAGAAAGTTCCGCATTGCTAACTGAACTCATGGCGGAAAAAGGCATAGAGCCCGGCGACAAGCGCATATATTTTTCTCAATTGCTCGGAATGAGTGACCACATCAGCTTCAACCTAAGTCATTTGGGATACAATGTGGCCAAGTATGTTCCATATGGTCCGGTAAAAGCCGTGATTCCATATTTGACGCGCCGCGCCAGGGAAAATAGCAGTGTAGCCGGGCAAATGGGGCGAGAATTGTCATTAATAGAAAATGAGCTCAAACGCCGAGCTACAGCGTCTTAAATTTGCAGTACCGACAATGAAAAATGCTTGGAAATGGTTGGGGTTGATTTTGGTGACTTACACCCTTATCGGAGGGCTGTTTACACCCCTAAAAACCGGTATTACAGGCGTAGACAAGGTTAGCATCATTTCCGGAACCGTTTCAACTTTGGGCGTGGATATTTACAATCCCGAGGCTGACTTTAAACCTGAAATGGCTGTTTTGGGTGGAAAAAACGGTTTTCAGGCAATTGCTTTGAACTACGAACAATCAGGTTTGTTAACCCTGCAATTTGATATTAAACTGGGCAAAGAACATCAGGGTGGCATGAACGATTTGTATGTGAAGGCTAATGGTCAGTGGATGGCATTTCCATCAGCGGTGAACATAGAAAAAGGCCCTTCAGATACTTCGGACAGCAATTTTACTTCAATCGATGTAAAGGCCAATCCCGATGCCAAAAAAGGGTTTCCAAACAGACCGATTCTCAACGAAAGCATTCGCAATTTACTTTATCATGTGCCTATGTGGTTCAGCATGATATTCATATTGTTGATGTCTGCAGTATATGCCGTTAAATACTTGACTTCCTCAAAGTTGGAGTATGATTTGCGCAGCGATTCCCTGGTGAAAGCGGGCATTTTGGCCGGGATTCTGGGTTGTGCAACCGGCTCAGTTTGGGCAAGTGTAACCTGGGACAGCTGGTGGCCGCGCGACCCGAAACTTAATGGTGTGGCCATCGGAATGCTCTTGTACCTGGCTTACCTGCTTTTGCGCAGCAGTTTAAAAGATGACTATCAGCGAGCCCGCATCAGCGCGGTTTACAATCTTTTTATTTTTCCGGTGTTTATTTCGCTGATTGTTATAATGCCTAAACTCGGCGGGGACAGCCTGCACCCCGGAGCAGGCGGAACGGTGGGTTTCAAACAATACGATCTTGACAACACCCTCAGAATGTATTTTTATCCTGCTGTGTTGGGCTGGATTCTTATTTACTCATGGGTAGCGCTTCTCATTTTCAAAGTCAATAAACTGGAATCGGATTTTCAAACATGAAAAATCTAAAATCAATATTCATTCTTTTATGGGGCAACCTGTTTGCCATAGCGGGGGCTGCGGCCGCCGAATCTCAACCCATGCGGGGTAATGCAAAATTTAATGTTGTGGCGGCTGTGTTGTGCATCATTTTTGCCGGTTTGGCATTTCTGCTCATTCGTCTCGATAAGCGTGTAAGCCGTCTGGAAAAGCAAAATAAGGAGGGTAAAAAGTGAAACCGCTTCACCTCATTTTGCTCATCATGGCCGGCATAGGTGTAGGCGCTGTTGTAAGTCTTTACGGCAATACAACTCAGTATGTTACTTTTCCTGATGCAGTGAAATTTGCCACAGAAAATCCGGGTAAGGATTACCACATTGTTTGCACATTGGATAAGGAAAAAGCCATCGTTTACAATCCCCAAACCGACCCCAACCACCTGGAATTTGGTGCGATTGACAGTCTGGGTAACAAAATGACAGTGATTTACGGCAAACCCAAACCCCAGGATATGGAACGCAGTCAAAAGCTGGTATTGATTGGTCATGCGGAAGGAAAAAACTTTCGCGCAACCGATATTTTGAGTAAATGTCCCAGCAAATACGAAGATACCCCCGTTGAAAATAAGCCTTGAAAACAGTGAAAGAGGTTGTGTTCAATAACGAAGCACTTTGGCTGGGAAATTTGGGTCAGTTTTTCATTGTCCTTACCACCATTGCTTGCCTGGGTGCTTTATGGTTCTACTACAAAGCAGCGTCCAATTCCAATTCTGAAAATCTCATACTGGGTCGCCGCCTTTTTTACACGCAGGCCCTGTCGGTTTTTGGTGTTTTTGTAGTGCTGTTTGTCATCATCTTTCAACATCGTTACGAATACTATTATGCATGGAGACACAGCAGCAATGCTTTGCCCGTGTATTATATGATTTCATGCTTTTGGGAAGGGCAGGAGGGTAGTTTTCTGCTTTGGATGTTCTGGAATGCCGTACTTGGGCTCATCATAGCAAGAAATGCCGGCAGGTGGGAAGCTCCGGTTATGACGGTCATCGGATTTGTGCAACTGGGTCTCAGCACCATGCTGCTGGGTTTGGGGCAAGGCGATGCCGGCTGGCCTGTACACATTGGCAGCAGTCCTTTTGACCTGCTGCGCGAACAACGCCCCGATTTTCTGCAAATTCCCGTCATGGCTCAGGTAGGCGTTGAAAATTACTTGCAGATATTCAAAGACGGAAACGGCCTGAACCAGTTGTTGCAGAATTATTGGATGGTCATTCATCCACCCACACTATTTCTGGGTTTTGCCACAGCCATGGTACCTTTTGCTTACAGCATAGCCGGACTTTGGATGAAGGAAGACCGCAGCTGGATCAATCCTGCATTGATTTGGAGCTTGGTTTGTGTTGGAATTTTAGGTGCGGGCATCATCATGGGCGGATTTTGGGCTTATGAAAGTTTATCGTTTGGCGGTTACTGGGCCTGGGATCCGGTAGAAAATGCCAGTCTCATGCCCTGGCTTATAATGGCCTCGGCAGCTCACATGCTGTTGATTGCGAAAGGTACAGGCCGACATTTGTTCGCTTCTCATTTGCTAACACAGCTCAGCTTCTGGCTGGTTTTATATGCTACTTTCCTCACACGCAGCGGTATTTTGGGCGATGCCAGTGTTCACTCCTTTACCGATCTGGGTCTCAGCGGACAACTGCTCATTTTCCTTTTTGCCGTTTTGTTGCTCAGCTTTTTATCGGTTCTTTCTTCACCCAAACACCGCCACATTGCACTGGCTTCTTTCGCAGGCATTGTTATTCTGTTTTCGCTTTTCACCATTTATAGCAAACCGGCCAATGCCCCGGTAGTGGCTACTGCCACCAAATGGACAGGCATTGTGCTTTTTCTGGCAGTCATGGCTGTTTTTATTGTCGTGTTGAACAAAAGAACCCGTCAAAAGGCCGAAGATGAAAAGTGGATGAGCCGTGAACTTTGGATGTTTATAGGGGCTATGTTCCTTATTCTATCACTGTTGCAGGTTTTTTCGGCCACTTCAATACCCGTCTTTAATAAATTATTTGGATACGCCAAGGCACCGGCGCGTGCTGAGGATTACAATGCGGTGCAACTTTGGTTGGCCATGCCCGTTATGTTGCTCATGGCAATAGGGCAGTACTTTCGCTGGCGCGACACATCCATTGCGGAATTTAGAAAAGAGGTCAGTATTGCAACCTCGGTGGCTTTGATATTGACTTTAGTGGTCAACTTTTCATTTGGCATTCTGGCGGTGAAATACCTGATATTTCTGTTTCTGGCCGTTCTGTTGTTCACCGCCAACATATTATACATCAGAAAACTGAAAAAATTCAGCTGGCTGAACTGGGGTGGCAGCATTGCTCATGCCGGATTCGGAATTCTATTGGCCGGAGTATTGGTTTCGTCAGCAAATCAAAAAATACTGACAGCATCTCAAGGGATCCGATTCGCATCTGAATTGAACAGCGATGGAAAAGCCGATGAAAAAGCCATTCGGTTTAACCGGGAAAATATGCTGTTCAATAAAAATGTTCCTGTTCAACTTGGCGAGTTTGAGGCAACCTATAAGGGATTTGTTCAGGGTAAAGGAAATGACAGTATCGACAAGTATTTCAATGTGCATTTCGTTCGCAAAGGACGAAGCGGTGAAATTCAGGATTCATTCACCCTGAAACCCAAAACCCAGAACAATCCCAAAATGGGCTTGTTGGCAGAACCCAGCACTAGACATTATATCAGCCGCGATATCTTCACGCATGTCAACTTTGAGAGCAGTCTTGAAAAACAAGTGCCCTTTTCAGGTTTCTCGGAATCGGTAGTTAGGGTGGGCGAAACTTTCCTCAGTGGATCGGGAAAGATAAAAATGACTTTGTTGAAAGTGGACAAATTCGATTCCGCCGGAATCATGGCAGTGAAATTGATTGTCAAAGCAGTTCGTTTAAAAGATTCAGCAATTCTGAACCCTGTTTTTTTGCTAAAATCGGCATCTGAGGAAGTGACGGCTCCTCCTGCAATAAGCGACAATCTTGGATTGGTTCTGGAACTGGTGAATATTGAAATACCGGAACAAGGTGAGGCTCAGAACAATGTTCGTTTCATGCTGAAATCAGGTGAGAGACCGCCCCAAAATGAGTACATCGTGGTAAAGGCCATTGAATTTCCATGGATTAACCTTGTTTGGGCGGGAACCATTATCATGGTTATTGGCTTTGCCATGGCGGTGGTCAATCGAATTGCACAGCAAAAAGCACTGATGAAGGTGTGAAATCGCACATTTACATAGCAGGGACAGGCAATCTGGCAACAGCCCTGGGTGTTGAATTGCAAGAAAAATCCCCTGCGGATTATCAATTTGCCGGTTGGTTAAGCCGCAACCCTGAAAAGTCAGTACTTAAACCGGTTTTTGATCACAGTTCCGTTCAATTTCAACAAGGTGATGTTGTTTTCTTATGTGTTCAGGACAAGTATATATTCAACTTGGCCGCCGAATTTGAACGGCGAGGAGTTTATGTTGTGCACTGCAGTGGTGCGCAGCCGCTTGAGCAGAAAGGAATTAAATGTGATGCGGCTTTCTGGCCTGTTCAGACTTTTCGTGCGGGTATTCAGTCTTCATGGGCGGGAGTTCCCATCCTAATACAATCAGAAAATGCCACACTCACGCAATTTCTTTTTGAAACGGGGGAGCTGTTGTCTGCCCGGGTGGTTTCTTCCACTGCCGAACAACGATTGAAAATGCACCTTGCCGCTGTCTTTGCCAATAACTTTGTTAATGCGCTTATCCGATCTGCCGAAATTACTGCGGAATCAATCGGTTACTCTACGGAATTCATCCATCCCATTTTGAAACAAACGGTCATCAATGCCATAGAAAACGGCGCAATAAATACACAAACCGGACCGGCTTTTCGGGGTGATGAAGTTACGATACAGAAACACTTTCAACTACTTGAAAATGAGCCGGAAATGAAAAGGATGTACGAAGAAATGACGACTTATATTTCCTTTTTGTTTAAATAATTATTTAAAAATTTTGCAATTTGTTTAAACTTTTCTTACCTTCGATTGCGAATAACGCCTTACAGGTTTCCGCATCTACCCATGAATCCCAAAGCGCCAACGCAAACAGAATCGCCTGTTCTGTTCGATTATTATGGTCTTGAGTTGTTTCTAAACTCTTCCGACAATCGTCCCATTCACATTTATGCCCGTTCCGGCGAAAACATGTCTGTCGCCGCCATACACTTTAAAAGCGGCATTCAAACTTCCATCGATATTCGAAATGTTCCCGATGTGGGAATGATTGACGACAGGGAGATAAGAAAATTCAGGGCTCTGATTGAGCAAAATCTCTCGCAGATTGTCAATAGCTGGGTCGATTATTATGTATACAATCGCAAACCCATTGCCGAAAGAATAATGAAGCCGGTTGAATAATCCGATTTATTTTATTCTCAAACGAAAGCCCGCAACCAGGTTTCTACCGTTGGTTGGCCCCCAGGCATAGGCCGCATCAAACCATTTCACATATGGATTTTCAGCACCCAAAATCGGGTTTCGCTGAATCACATTTAACAGATTCTCTACACCAGAATAAAATTCCCATTGTTTGCCCACATTTTTACGAATCATCAGGTTCAATATCACATAGGCAGGACTGTATTCAGGTAGTTCTGTCCATGGTGATGGTGGTTTTATGCTAGGCAATCGTTTGGGGCTGTTGTATTGAATGACGGCATCGGCAAACCACTGTTTCCGGTTTTTTACACCTAGAACAGCCAAAGCCCTGTGCAAGCTTTGAAGTGGTTGAATTCGCCTTTCTCCGCCTAACAATTGCATGGTTCGAACATAGCGGTAACTCAGTTTGATTTCAACACGGCGATGTGGCATCAGGTTCAGGTCTGTTTGTAAATTGCGACTGTCGTTTCCTTGAACCGAACGGATGAAGAGTGTTTGGTAATCGTCATCCCTGTCGGCCACAACCTGATTGAAGAAATAAGTATAGAAAAAATCGGTACTCAAACTGGCCGGATAACCAAAAGCGGTAAAATTCTTCACCAAACTGATTCCCGTGTTGAATGCATCTTCACGATTTAGCCCGTAAGCCCCGCCATTCCTGTCGGTCTTAATGATTAGTGTTCGGTTGCTAATAAGCAATGGTAAATATTCGCTGAATACCCAGGCCGTTCTGAGGCCCCTTCCTGCCTGAAAATGCAAACTGCTTTTTTCGCTAAGGGAAATTCTGCCATGAAAGCGCGGAGTAATGGCCCAGCCGTAAAGATTGTTATAATCAGCTCTTACACCTAGCAGCCAGCTGCTTTTGTCCGTTTTTCTTATGACCTCACTGAAAAAGCCGGTGTTGGTTTCCACCCTTGAAGGATTAAATTTAGATTTGCCGGAGTCAGTGAATCCTTCAGCAACCTGATCGGCTGTGATTTGCACGCCTGTTCGGGTACTCCATTTTTTATCGTCGGGACTGGCATAAGTCGCCGAATAAAAAAGCGTGTTTTGGTTGCCGTGGTAATGGCGTTCATTCAAATTATTCAGCACCGCGCGGGTATGATGCCGGTTTACCGAAACAATTTGTCCAATGCTCTTGCTGCCGCTTTCATTCAGAAACAAACCCAATTTAAACCATGCATCGGTTTTTTCTTCTTTCATATCAAATGCAAACCTCAGAACCGGCAATACAAATCCTTTTTGAAAGTTTCTGATATCGCCGCCTTTTCTATGTTCAACAACCTGATTCACTCCGGCAATAAACTCTGATTTTTTCCCCCAGTGGTTCACCTGATTCCCCAGCACAACCCTGTTGGTAAGCGGCATGTCCGTCATTTGATCTTTACCCTGATCCATGGTTCTCCATTGGCCTCCATAGTGCAGGTATGAAAAATTCCAGGTTCTGGGATTCAGTTTGGCTTTGAAAACCAAATTGCCTTCGCCTCTTAACTGATTGTTAATGTAGCCGTTTAGAAATAATTTCGGGTCGCGCGGATCGGCCTTCATACCGTAGTTGATTCCTCCGGTCAAACCTTCAAAACCACTGCTCACGCTACCGGTTCCTTTTGAAATCTGAACCCCTGAGACCATGGGCCCCGGCACTTGATTCATTCCGGTAAGAACAGCCAAACCTCGCATTAGCGGCAGGTTGTCTCGTGTGGAAAGAACATATTTTCCGGCCAATCCCAGCATTTCCACTTGCCGTATGCCACTGATTCCATCGGCATTGTTAACCTCAACAGTGTTGGTGGTTTCAAAACTCTCGCTAAGTGTGCAGCAGGCCGCCTTCTTAAATTCATTCTCATTCAGCTGTTCCTTCACTTGTATTCCCCGTCTGTTAATCTGGGATCCTCGCCGTTCCTCCTCAATAAATACGGTTGAACTATCAAACAAAACATAGGTTTGTTCCTTGCCATTAAAGGTGCTTTCAAGTGTTTTGTATCCATCAAAGCTGATAACAATTTCCGTATTGGTTACTGTTGATTTTACCGGGTAAAAATGTCCCGTTTTGTCGGTAAGCACCACTTCTCCGGTGGTTTTGAACCAAACTTTTGCCCCAACGGCAGGAGAAGTTACTCCAATGCGCTGCCTTTCAGAGCTTAAAGTCAATACAAGACCCTGAGCATAAAGCCCACCTGCGCCGGTAAGACACAGGAAAACAATCAGTCGTCGCATACTTTTCCGTCGCGGTATTTACAACAATCTGGAAGTTCCTGGTACGCTTTGTCCAGTGCCTTTACTTTTTCAGTATCGTGTCCGGCAATGGCAATCAGGTTATGAAGTTGTATTTCTTCCAGTTTTCTTGGATTGTAAGTGATGGTAACGGATTGAGTTGTTTTTTCCCACTTGGCCTTGCTGATTCCGGGTTTGTCTAGCGCATTTTCAATACGATCCTTGCACATGCTGCAGGCGCCCGAGGCTTTGAAGGTTACAGTTGCTTTTTTGGGTGGCTTGTTAAAGCCAAAGAGGCCAATGCAAAGCAATGGCAGTATGATTTTGATTGTGTTTTTCATTTGTTTTCATTTTTTGTTGTTTGTTCTGCCCAATGAGCAGGATGAAATGAACCTTTTTTTACTATGCGGTTCAGTACATAGCAAAATGAAAACGGGTTTTAAATTGTCCAAATACAGTATTGGCTTTGAATACTATGTTTAAAATGTCCAGGCGGGGAATGTTCCCTGTGCTCAATGCCGTTGTAAGAATAGGAAAGGGGAAGTAATTCGGTTATAGAGTAAATTACTACATCGAAATTTTCGGGACCGGACAGTTTGATTTTTTCAACACTGCCGAATTTAGGTGTGATTGCAAACCAATATGTTTCCTTGCAACAGTCGGAATCTTGGGGCGTTTTTTTATTTTTTTTGCAGCAGGTAGGTGTTTCATCGTGTTCGGCAGAGCAACTGCTGAAAAAGGAAGGACCTGTTTTACTGCACAAATGCACGCCCAGTTGAACAGCTCCACTGCTGAGCAGCAGGACGGCTGAAAAGAATATCGAAAGTATTCTGGAGTGCATGAGTTCAAAATTAGCACTTAATTGTGAAAAATGTTCATTTGATCTGATAATCTCCGCCTATTGGGTGTTAATATCGCAGTTAAGATGTTGCCGGGTGTTTGGAAAAATATCAGAAGAAGAAAAACCATATTTGCTCCTGAAGAAGCCGGAGCATTGCACCGGGTTCTGGGTGTTCGCGATTTAACGGTATTGGGAATTGCAGCCATCATTGGCGGTGGTATTTTCAGTTCGGTAGGCAAGGCTTGTTACGATGGTGGTCCCGCAGTCATTCTGTTGTTCCTCATTTGCGCTGTTGCCTGCGGTTTTGCTGCTCTTTGTTATGCAGAGTTTGCCTCCAGAATACCGGTGGCAGGCAGTGCTTACACTTATGCATACGCTTCGTTTGGTGAGCTTTTCGCCTGGATTATTGGCTGGGCTTTACTCATGGAGTATAGCATAGGTAATATCTATGTCGCATTTTCGTGGTCGGGCTATTTCACGCATTTGCTTGAAAATTTGGGTTTGAAAATACCTGAATGGCTCTGCACAGATTACCGTTCAGCAAAAGCAGCTTTTGAGGCCATGCTGCAAAACAGCAAATTTAACGCAGCAGAACTAGCCGCATGGAATGGAGCTCCGGTTATAAACGGTTTTCACATCGTTCTCGATTTGCCTGCGTTATTAATCAATGCAATTATTACTTGGCTGGTTTTTCGCGGCGTGAAAGAAAGCCGCAATGCTGGTAATTGGATGGTGGGTTTAAAGGTAGCGGTGATTATTTTGGTTATTGTGGTGGGCGTTTTCTATGTGAATGCAGAAAACCTTACCCCTTTCATGCCGGAAACCGGTTTTGGCGGGGTGATGGCCGGGGTGTCGGCTGTATTTTTTACCTACATCGGTTTCGATGCAGTGAGTACCATGGCAGAGGAAAGCCGCAACCCGCAGCGCGACTTGCCGAGGGGAATGTTTTATTCATTGCTCATCTGTACCGTGCTTTACATTCTTATTTCACTGGTTTTAACAGGAATGGTTCCCTATTCGCAATTGAATGTGGATGATCCTTTGGCTATGGTCCTCAATGTTAGAGGTATTCATTGGCTCGAATACATTGTTTCCATCAGTGCCGTTGCGGCCATGGCCAGTGTTCTGCTTGTTTTTCAAATGGGTCAGCCCCGCATTTGGATGAGTATGAGCCGCGATGGTTTACTTCCTAAAAAGTTTTCTGAAGTTCACCCGAAATACAAAACGCCGGGTTTCAGCACCATTGTAACGGGTTTGGTAGTGGGCATTCCCATTTTATTCACGGATGAGAATTTTGTGCTCGATTTTACCAGTATAGGAACCCTATTCGCTTTTGTTTTGGTTTGCGGTGGAGTCTTATTGCTTCCCGACAGGGCAAAGGAAAAGGGTGCGTTTCATCTGCCTTTTGTTCCTGCCCGGTTTTCTTTTCCGTTCATTGTATTTGGAATTGCAGCATGTTTATTCATTTTTCTGCCGAATTACTTTTTCAGCTTATTCAATTTTACCCCTCCTGCCGATGCGCTGAAGGGAATGTCGGCTGCAGAATTGGCTGAAGAATATTCAAAGCTGGCAACTTACAACATTTCAACCCTTATTTTCTGGGCAAGTTTGCTCTGTCTTTCGGTATTTTCTTTAATAAGAAACTGGAATTTACTTCCTCTGCTGGGGGTGTCAACCTGCTTATATCTGCTCACCGGAATGACCGCTGGAAACTGGTTTTGGTTCTTTGTGTGGTTTTCACTCGGTTTGTGTATTTACTTTGCTTACGGATATAGAAAGAGCAAACTGGCGAATGGATAAGAAGGAAAGCAAAATTGCCGATGTGATTCAGGCCATGTACAAAAAGTACAGGCTTAACCAAAAGATTAATGAAGTAAAACTGGTGGAGGCCTGGGAGAAAATTACCGGAGCCCTGGTTGCCAATCATACATCGGAAATTAAGCTGGTGAACAAAACACTATATGTCACCTTTGATAACGCCCCATTGAAGAACGAAATGTTTTACAGGCGTTTTATGCTTATTGATGCCATCAACACCGAAATGGGTGAGGTGGTGGTTGAAAAAATCTTCATTAAATAAATCGCTATTCCTGAATTCTGGTCTTGCTCATGCGGGCTTTGTCAATGCTCGTATTGAGGTCGAATCCCACAATCACAACAAGACAATTGATGTAAATAAGTACCATCAGTGCAATGATGGCTCCGATTGAACCATAAATTTTGTTGTAGGCATTGAAGTTGTTGACATACAGTCCGAAGCTGTAGGTACTTACAATACTTAGTGTACTGGCGAAAATGGAACCCGGCGAAATAAACCGCCACTTGAATTGATGCGCAGGACCGAAATGATAAAAACTGCTGATTGCAGTGAAGATGAGTCCAATAATGAGAATGTATTCAATGAAACCCAGAGTAAAAGTCCATATACCCATTCCCGGCCAGTGGCGGCGGGTAATAAACATGTTGAACTGAAAAAGCCAGGTCAGCAACAACAATGTTAAAATTACCATAAAACCCACAAGAAAAGTAAGTCCGAAAGCCCGCAATCTATTCTGCACCCAATTGTGTCGGCGTTTTTCGGGTAAACGGCGGTTAAAACTATTAATCAGACTATGAAAAGCATTGGACGCAAAGTACAACGCCAGAACAAAACCAAAAGAGAGCAGTCCGCTGTTTTGGTGGGTGAGCAATTCATAAATTGTTCCCGATACTTCCTTCCATGTGCTTTCAGGCAGCAACAGGCGCAATTCCTGAATCAGTCGGGTTTTTAATCCTTTTACGGGAAGCGCAGCTATCAGAGTTAGAATAAAAATAAGCGAGGGGAAAAGAGATAGAAAAAAGTTAAAACTTAGGCTGGATGCCCGCAGATTCAGGTTCTCTCTGAATAAACTGCGAAGAAAGTATTTGCCTACATCGTAAATGCTGTGGCCATCAAATCCCGGTATGGTTTTTTTCTTTAGCCAAACTATAACAGGACCATCGGCAGGCTGCACTTCCGTAAAGAGTTGCACTTCCTCCTCGTCTTCTGTTTTATCGAGACCTTTATACAATCTGCCCATTTCAGTTTTGGTTAAAGTAGGTTTCTATGGCTTCAGAAAATGGTGCCGGCAGGGGCGTGGGTCTGAGCCCTTCTTTTTTAACAAAAAACAACTCGGTGAAGCCGCTATTCAAATGTTCACCGCTATCATTAAATGTTTGATAGTTAAACTTGCACCTTACCCCGGGTTTTTCGGTTATTTCAATCTGAATCGTCAACAAATCATCATAGCGGCCTGCCTTTTTAAAATCAACCTGCATGTTACGCACCGGCATGATGATGCCAGCATCTTCCATTTCTTTGTAATTCAGCCCCAGACTTCTCATGGCTTCGGTTCTGGCCTCTTCAAAATACAGAATGTAAACCGAGTGGTGAACAAAGCCCATTCTGTCGCACTCTGCATAACGCACCCTTATTTTATGTGTAAATTTAAAACTCAATACCTGATTTTAAAATGTTCTTTTTCCTGTTCGCGACGGAAAAATACAATACCGAACGCAAATAAATCGATAGTTACCGTAACAGCCTCGTGATTTTTTATGCTGCTCCATGCCTGTTTCATTTCCTGACTCCAGTTAATATCGTCGAAAACCAGCACAGAATGGGTATGACATTTTTTCAGCAACAGATTGAAATAATCTACAGTGGGTTCAAGGCTGTGATTGCCGTCTACATAGGCAAAATCCACCCGGGGTAATTCCTCCAGCAGGATTGGCAATGTTTTGCTGAATTCACCCTGAATACTCACAATTCTGTCACTCATGCCGGCTTTTTCAATGTTGAATTTGGCTACTTCATGCAATTTGGAACTCCCTTCAATGGTAAACAGATGTTGTTCCGTCCCCAGCGCTGCCCCCTGATACATGGCTGTTATTCCTGTTCCGGTGCCAAGTTCAATGCAAAATTGGGGTTTGAAATGCTGAATCAGTCTGAAAAGAAGGCGACCGTATTTGGCTTGTCTTCCGGTTGAAGAAGCGATTGCACTCAATTTTCTCAAACCACTTTTGTTGCCACTGCCCAAATCTTCAAAATCAATTCGAACAGGAGAATCAATCATTTCTTTGCGAATTTGTTCAATAAGGTCAAAAGCCGCGTGGCCATGCTTTCCATAAATGACTTCATCAACCAGTTTGTAAACAAATGGAGAATGAACTCCGTGTCTGCTGTCTGCAGTCAGCAAATATTCAAGGTAGTCAAGGGATCTGTAGATCTCATTGAGCATTCTTGTCGCGGGTAAAGCGAATTACCTTTAATTCCTTTTCGAGGCGGTCAATTTGTTCTTTTACCTTCTTAATATTGGTATCAAACTGTTTCATCACGGCTTCGGCATTCTTGCTTAGTGCGAAGAAACTTTTGTTATTTTCCAGCGTAGAAAGCTCTTCCTGTGCCTTTTTCAGCCTGTCTTTCACCTTTCTCTCTTCTGACTGCAAACGATTCTTACCTTCTGTCGAATCCGCCAGGCTGCCATAATGATCTTTCATTACAGAGTCTTTCATTTCTGCGTTCGACTTGCGGAAACGGTTGTACAATTCATCCGAAAGCTCCTTGTATCGTTTTTGAAGGTTGAAGTATGTCTTTCCACTAACAAAACCGCTATTTGCCCAGCGATTTTGCAGTTCCTTCAGTTTGGCAAATCCATTTTCATTTTGCTCGCTTTTGGCCAAGGCTTCAAAATCTGCAATGATGGCTTCTTTCACACTCACGGCGATTTTCTCATCCTCGCGCTTTTGCTTCATCCAGGTATTTTTGCGGTTGTAAAAATGGTCGAAAGCCGCCCTGAATCGCTTCCATACTTCGTCGTTTTTGGCCTCCGGTACAGGACCTATTTTCTTCCAGTCTTCCTGCAGTTTGTTTAATGCATCAACTGTTTCATTGAATTGCTCATTGTCCTGAAGACTTTCGGCTTTAACACACAATGCTTCCTTCAATCTCAAATTATCTTCCCTACCTGCATTCAAACCTTTAAAGAACTCTCTTCGATTGGCAAAAAACAATTGTCTTGCTGCATTGAATCTCCCCCATATTTCCTGATTGGATTTAGCAGGAACTGCGCCGGTTGTTTTCCATTCATCCATCAAAGAGTCGAGTTCTTTACCCATTGCCGACCATTCCTTTCCAGTGCTGGGAATAACAGCAACAACCGCCTCGGCTTTTTCAACCAGCAGGGTTTTTATAGCCAGGTTCTGTTCGCGTCTTTGGGTGTCTTCTTCCTGCTGTTTCTTAATTTCAGAAATGATTGCATCGCTAATGCTCTTGAAGCGGCTCCATAGTTCGTCTGAAACTTCGCGTCTTACCGGACCCGCATTCCTCCAGTCTTCGTGAATTTTTTTCAGTGTTATCTGGGTTTTTCGCGCATCTTTTTCACCCTTCAGGGCTTCAACTCTTTTGATTAATGCTATTTTGAGCTCCAGATTTTTCTCTCTGTCCAGATCTTTGAGTTCGTTGAATAAAGAGAGATTGTCATAAAACTTGTCAACAAAAAAGCGGTACTTGGCAAACAGCTCGTCCTGAAATTCTTTGGGAACCTGACGAATTTCCTTCCATTCCCTCATGAGTTCGCGCATGGCGTTCAGGCTGTTTTCCGATTCTTCAGAATCGGTTAATGCCTTTATTTTCTCGAGAACTTCAGTTTTTTTCTTAAAGTTGGCTAGTTTTTCCTCTTCTGCGCGTTTGCGTTCCTGTTCTCTTTTTTCTTTGAACTTTTGGAGAATTTTTCCAAGATCGGTTTTGGCTTCATCTACGCCGGGTTTGAAATCTTTGGCTTCATTGCCGGCCTCAATCCAAGCTTTGATTTGGTTCGGTCTTTCAGCAATGATGAGGGTGTCGAGTGCATCCTTTACCTGATTGAGCAGGTGTTGAGCTTTTTTAGCATCAGCGCTGTTTAGTAAATCTTCAGCCGCTTTCAGTAAGCCCTCTTTGTCGAGCTGTGAATAATCGGCAAATTCCTCTGCTGTTTCGCTGTTGGTTTCAATCAGTTCTTCAACGGCGTTGAGTTGAGCCAGGTAGTTTTCTGCCGTCGATTCAGAACCTTTTACAGTGTTCATTTTCTGTTGTTCTTCTTGAGTAGCCAAAGTTATGCTTGAATTTAAGTTGAGATATGAATTTTAATGCTGATTTGCGGCAGCCAGCATCCAACAGGCCGCCGTTGCTGCTTCGGAACCCTTATTGCCCAGTTTCCCGCCAGCTCTATCCAGAGCTTGTTGTTCGTTTTCTGTTGTTATAACACCAAAAATACATGGTTTCGATGCATCCAGTCCTACTCGCAAAATGCCATGTGTGGCCGCTTCGCAAACATAGTCGAAGTGGGGCGTGTCACCTCGAATCACGCAACCAATACAAATTACTGCATCACACTCTCTGGAAAATAAAATCTGTGCACCATGGGGCAACTCAAATGAACCGGGAACGGTAAGTTCCAGAATTTGATTTTTATCCAAACCCGCAGCAATCAGGGTATCAACAGCTCCCTTTTTTAAAACTTCAGTAATATGGCGATTCCAGTCGGCAACAACAATGCCTATTTTCAGTTCGTTGGGTTGAAACCGGTAGGGAAGCGAAGAGGATGAAAAAAGTGAGGTGGCCACAGGGCTGCTACTAGTTCAGTTCTCCCGCAAGCCCTTTGGCTTTTGAGATGTATTTGTCGATTTCGTTGTTGTCAATCTCGCGAATGCCGGTAGGACGATTTCCCACCTGAGATTTGATTTTTTCGTAACAACGAACTGCAGATTTGTATTCTTTTGACAACTCGAAAAGATTACCCGCATAGAAATAGAATTGAACAGTGTAATCATTTTTTCCGAGGTCTCCGGCATCTTCATAAAGGCTTGCCGCTTTTTCGTTTTTACCCATTTCACTGTAACATGAAGCTTTTCCGGCAAGAATGGTAGGGCCAAGAATTTTGTCGCCTGCTGCTGTTTTGTCGAAGTATTTGAGAGCCTTTTCATGTTTGCCGGTTTGCAAGTAGGCAATGGCAGCCATCAATGCGGCTTCTTTACCTTTTTTGGTATAGCCATAACTGTCGGCAATTTGAGGCGCGGTAGCCATTTTCTTTCCTTTGATACCCCTGAGCACTACCTCAAAGGAATCTTTGGCAAAATAATGCTGAAGACGGGCGAGTTTGGCTCCCGCTTCTGATTCAGCTTTGGGCAACCAGTAGGTTGTCCAGAATACGGCTGCACCTATAATCAGAATCAAAACGGGAACGACAATATTCAGAACCTTTTTGTTGTTCGAATAAAAGGCTGCTATTGCAACTTTAATGGCACTGAAGCTAAACTTGGCTGATGACATTTTCTTATTAAGAGGCGCGAAATTAGTGAAATATCATTGAATCACAACATTCAATCAATCCGTAATGAAAGGATAGTTGTCTTCAACATAAACATCTTTAAACAATTTAGAAGCTTCCGGATAGGGCGATTCCTCTGAAAATACTACTGAAGCTTCTACTTCAGCAATGATATCTTCTTCCATTTTATCCAGTTCTGCCTCCGAGGCAAAACCTTTTTCAATGATGGTAGCTTTGGTAGTTTCGATGGGGTCTATCTTCTTGTATTCAGCAACTTCCTCCTTGGTTCTGTAGGTGGCAGGATCACTCATGCTGTGGCCCCTGTAGCGGTAAGTTTTGATTTCCAGAAAGGTTGGGCCTTCGCCGTTACGAGCTTTTTCAGCCGCATTGTAAATGGCCTCATGAACAGTTTCACATTTCATGCCATCAACCTGATAACCCGGCATTTCGTATGCTGAAGCAATTTTATAAATATCAAGTACATTGGTGGTTCTGGCTACACTGGTTCCCATCGCGTATTCGTTGTTTTCGCAAATGAAAATTACAGGAAGTTTCCAAAGCATGGCCATATTGAAAGCTTCGTGCAGTGCTCCCTGACGAACAGCTCCGTCGCCAAAAAAGCAAACGCATACATTTTTGGTTCCCTGATATTGTTCTGCCAAAGCAATGCCTGCACCGAGTGGAATTTGTCCGCCCACAATACCATGACCGCCCAGGAAATTGTGTTCTTTGCTGAACATGTGCATGCTTCCTCCTTTTCCGCCGCTGCAACCGGTGGCTTTTCCGTACAACTCTGCCATAACCTCATTGGCGCTGACTCCCAAAGCCAGTGCATGACCGTGATCGCGGTAGGCGGTGATGAATTTGTCATCCTTGGTTGTGGCGGTAATCATTCCGGCCACAATGGCTTCCTGACCTATGTAAAGGTGACAGAATCCTCTGATTTTTTGTTGTCCGTAAAGTTGTGCGGCTTTTTCTTCAAAACGCCTCACCAGCATTAAGGTGTGGTACCATTGCAAATATTGCTCTCGCGTATAATTCATCGCTGTGCTTTGTGCCATTTTTCAGTGCGCGAAGATAACAATCATTTTGACTGCAATTGAAATCTGTACTTCAGGTAATTTTACATAACCACAAAGTTGCCTTCTCTGCACTTCCCGTTATTTCAATTTAATTTGTTATCTGCTGCCGGGGAATTCGTTGAGTAACCGCTTTATGAATGTGCAATCTGAGAAAGCATCTCAGCTATCACTTCCGAAATGGGCCTGGGATGTTTAACTCCGTCTTTCATCAAATCCTCTCCTCAATGCGGTTTACCATCTCTTTTACCACGCCAATTTCTCTCTGCAATACCCTGATGGCTGGTCCCAGTTCATTGCTGCTCTGATTCTGCGGTTCCTCAAATTTGTGGTTGATGTAATGAACAAACTTCCAGATTTCCAGTACATCCGAAATTCTCACTGAATAAGGTTCGTAAATTGGATTGGTACTGCAAAGCAATAGGCTGCCGTCTTCATCAGTTCGGTTGTAAATCACCTTGAACACGATACCCTCGTCTTTGGTAATAACAATGTATGGATGTCCGTTTTTAATGTTATTCCAGTCCATAACATATTCGCCGGTGACCAAAGCTCCGTCGCAAACGGGTGGCATGCTATCGCCCAGAATGGGGAAGGTTCTGTACTTTCTGTTGGCGCTGAGAAAAGGCATATTGAAGGCCGGCAACACTTTAATGAATTCCGGATCTGCAAATCCTGTGGTGTAGCCTGCTCTTGCTTTTAGGGGAACCAACTCAATATTATCTTCATTTTCTGCATTCACTGTGGTGGCAAGCACCCTGAGTCGGCCTCCCGTCAGATCTATATCAATGCCTTTTTCAAGCTGACTGATCTGGCTTTCAGGCAATTCCGACAGGTTAATTTTCACCAGCTTGTCAAGGTTCAGGTGAAAGTAGTCTGATAGTTTAAGCAGAAGGTGTATGCCGGGTTCGGCCACACCGTTTTCGTAGCTGTTGTAGGCTGAACGGGTAATGCTCAGCGATTTGGCTACATCTTCCTGACTTCTTTTGCGTCTTTTTCTAAGCAGTTT
>CANHCW010000012.1 GCA_947459165.1 Flavobacteriales bacterium | reverse complement strand
GGTGGGAATACCACCATTTGGTCGGTAATGACCTCGGTTCGGTTTGCCAGTAGAAACTGATAGCTCTTACCATCGGTGCTTATGCTGATGATGACAGTCTTTTCGCTTTCTGCAGGTAAAAATTCCTCCACCACATAAACACCTCCACCCAGGAAGAACAAAACTCCCAATATGCGCGCAAACAAACGAATTTTAAATTCCATTGGGTTACGAAAGTAAGTAATTGAACAGAGGAAAAGCAAGACCGCTTCTGCCCTGCCTTAAATTACAGTTCAGTATTGGAATCCCACTGTTCCAGGTAGTCAGCTACGCGACGCACAAACATGCCACCCAAAGCACCATCAACAACGCGGTGGTCGTAACTGTGGCTTAGGAACATCATGTGGCGAATGGCAATCACATCGCCCATTTCGGTTTCAAGTACAGCCGGCTTTTTGCGAATGGCACCGATGGCCATGATGGCAACCTGTGGTTGATTGATAACCGGTGTTCCCATTACATTGCCAAAAGAGCCCACATTGGTAACCGTGTAGGTGCCTCCTTGAATTTCGTCGGGCACAAGTTTATTTACACGAGCCCGGTTTGCCAAATCATTCACCACGCGGGTAATACCCAAAAGGTTCATGGTATCGGCGTTTTTAATCACCGGAACAATCAGGTTTCCACTCTGCTGAGCCACGGCCATGCCAATGTTGATGTTTTTCTTCTTAATGATTTTGTCACCGTCAACAGATACATTGATCATGGGAAAATCTTTGATGGCTTTGGCAATCGCCCAAACAAATATGGGGGTAAATGTGATGTTCTCTCCTTCCCTTTTTTTGAATGAATCTTTTACTTTGTTGCGCCAGTTCACCAAGTTGGTTACATCGGCTTCCACAAAACTGGTAACATGAGGACTTGTGCGCTTGCTCATCACCATGTGATCAGCAATGAGTTTGCGAACCCTATCCATTTCGATGATTTCGTCGCCGGCACCCAATGCAACGGCTACGGGTTTGGGTTCGGGAGCCACTTTTTCAACGGCAGCAACTGTTTGAGGCGTTGCTAGAGGAGTAGCACTGGATTGCGGTTGAACCTGACCTCTGTTTTGCACATAGCTGAGAATATCGGCTTTGGTAACACGCCCATCCTTACCGGAACCCGCAATGTTATCGAGTTCATTCATGGATATTCCCTCGGTTCGGGCAATGTTCAGAACAAGCGGCGAATAAAAACGATCACCTGAAGGAACTTCTGTTGAAGGCTGTGGTTTGGCTATTTCAGTGGCTGCAACAATAGTTTGCTCAACCACCTTTACCGGATCCTGAATTTTTACCGGCTCAGGTGCAGGAGCCGAAGCGGAAGCAGAACCTTCTGTATTGATCATGGCTACGGGCTCGCCTACCTTCACAACCTGTCCATCCTGATAAAGTTGTTTTACCAAAATTCCGGCCTCAGTACTGGGTATTTCGCTGTCTACCTTGTCGGTTGCAATTTCAACGATGGGTTCGTCTTTCTCAACCCTGTCGCCTTCTTTTTTCAACCACCTGATAATGGTCGCCTCTGCAATGCTTTCGCCCATTTTGGGCATCAGAATGGGTTTTTCTGCCATAAATAAGTTTGCAAAAATCGCAATTTTCAGGGGTTAAAACAAATGTACGGTCAGTCTTCTTGGTTTGGACCTTCCGAATCCCCGCCGGCTTCGGTGGTCATTCCCAAAACCATCATGTAATGTTCGGTAAGAGCTTTACGCTGTTTGTCGTTGGTTTTGCTGTACGAATAATGCAAATTTCTCAGCATCCTTCTGGCAATTTCAAGGTTATTGCAGGGGTCGAAGAAATTGTCGGACGGTTCAACCCTGATGACTTCGAGAAAATCGCGAATGTTGCGGCGCAGAAAAATTTGCCCTTTGCTGAATGCGTTGACATAAAACAAGGACGCACCAAAGTCAGATCGTTCAATTGAATTTGGAGAATTGAAGGGCACAATGGGATTGCGGTGGGCATCATCGCAGTATGCCAACACAAAATGTTGAGGAAGGTTCACTCCAAAAAGGGGAATCCCCAGTTTCTGTGCCACAATTGAGTATAGGTTGCACATACTGATTGGATTGCCAGAACGCGTTTCAATCACCCTGTTGATGCAGGAATTGTCGGGGTGGTGATAATCCTCGGAATTGCCCTTAAAACCATTTCTTTCAAAAAAAATGTGATTGAGGATGCGAACTTTGTCGGTGGGGTTACCGGCATTGTACAAGGCCATCCAGGCATCCATTCTCAGCTTTTCAACGAAATTGTTCACCACTGAAACATCCAGCCCTGGATAATGGATTCGGCTAACCAGTATGCAAGCCTCCAACAAATCCCTGTTTTCGCTGTTCATCCAGTTTTGAAAGTCTCTTGTTAGGCTGCCTGTTTGAATATTCCGGATGATTTCCTCAATACGCACCGCCCTCACAGGATCGCTGTTACCTAGCCAGTATTCTTCAAGCAGCGGAATTACACTTTCCCCTTCACTCAAAAGCCGTGATGATACCGAAGCAATAACCTGCTCATCGGTATCGTCGAGCAGGTAAAGCATGGCGTTTAACTCTCCGTGGGTGAGCATGTTTATACAAAAATAGAATTTTAGGTCAATTTTTCCATGGAATGACTGATTTTTCCTGCCTCTCAGGTTATTGACTATTTGCTGAGCCTTAAAAAAGAAGCCTTGAACTTCGGGCCGTCCATGTAACACCAATCAATGAGGTAATGTCGGTATTGATAATGCAATACCTGGTTGTAGAATAGAAAAAACAATGGCAGCAACCAAAGCAGAGGATTGCGAAACTTTAAATCCTGCGGCTTTACCCAGAGCAAAGGCAGCAAAAATGCCGAATAATAATCAATAAGGGGTCGGTTGCCTACCCTACATCCAAAACAGGGATCAATCCAGGCAGAAAACAAATAGACCACTGCTGCAATCAGCAAAACGAATGTACATTTCGTGAGGGTTCTCCAACTGCATTTGTATAAAAACCAGAAGAAAAAAAGTGCCATTGGGGTGTAGAGAAACAATCCGCATCGATATCCAATGAGCAACTGCCAGAATTGGCTTTTTGAAAAATCGAATCCCTCTGAGTTGTAGCTGTAATAGGTCCAATTACCGGATTGCACAAATAAACTGCCACCGTATAAAAACAAAGCGGTAAATCCGGAAGTCAGGAAATTTAAACTGTATTTTACCCGAATGAATGGGCGGATGGTTTTGGCATTCAAAAAAGGAAACAGAATGATGAAAAGAAGTAAAACATTGACCGGCCTGAGTAAAAGCACAGCCATTGCCGTCAAACACAAAACCCACAGCCATTTTTCTTTGCCCTGAATTAAAAAACGATAGCAAGATGAAATGAACATCAGCAGCATGCCCAAATTTACAGGGTGTGTAAATGTGTTGTCGAAGGTAATAAAGTGAAAAAGATTGGTACCAAAAAGCAACAGAATAGCCACTGTCAATTGCTGTTTTAGAGAATAACCAAGAGATTGAAGAAGGTTGAGGAAAACAATTAAACCCAGCATAAGCCAGAACAAATTATTCAACCACATGGCAACCTGAAAAGGCTTTTCAAACCCTGTTACATGGCTGTATGACAACTTACTGACCCCGTATGCAACCGTCCAAAAAGGCAAAGCGGCTACAGCCAGTCCGCAACTGTATTTGTTAATTTGTTTTCCTCTTGAATCGGGGTAAGTAAAAAACTGAACCCTGTCTTGATAAGTAGGGATTTTGCTCAGCACCGAATCTTTGAACTGCCAGTTGTAATCTCCGCCATAAATGAAAGTAGCCGGAAGCCACGCGTAATAGCCTATCCCATCAACATTGATAGTATTTTTGAAATGCCCAATTCTGCTCTCCTGAATGCCGGAAATAAGCGCAGTAAAAGAAAATAAAATGGAGATTGTTAAAAAACGGTAAGGTTTCACAATGTAAAACCTGACTATTTCTTCTTCTTGGTTGTTTTGCCTTTGGCCGGAGCTGCCTTGCGGGCAGCAGGCTTTTTGCCTTTGGAGGCAGGCTTTTCGTTTTCAGCAGCATTCTTAACCAGTTCTGCCACTTCAGCATAGGTAAAGTCATTCACTTCCTTGCCTTTAGGCAACGGAATATTTTTGCCCTTGTATGCGATGTATGGGCCGTAACGACCAATCATAATCTGAATGTCTGCATCTTCGGTAAAGGTTCTTAAAATCTTCTTGCTTTCGGCCTGCTTGTGGGCTTCAACCAGCTCAATGGCTCTGCTCAGTTGAAGATCTGCCGGATTTTCACCTTTGGGTATGGAAATAAATTTAGATCCGAATTTGACATAGGGGCCAAATCTTCCTTTGTTTACCAACAATTGCTCACCATCGTATTCTCCCAAATCAATTGGAAAAGAAGGCTGACTCAATGCCGCTTCCAGCTTGGCGATAGCATCTGCTTCGGTCATGGCGAACAAATCGGTATCCCTATCCAAACTGTGAAACTTTTCAGAATACTTCAGGTAAGGTCCGTACCTGCCCTTTCCGATGATAACAGGCAATCCTTTGTATATCGCAATTTCTTTGGGCAGTTTGAACATGTTCAATGCCTCTTGAAGCGAGATGGTTTCGATGCTTTGATTCTGGTTAAGACTTACAAACTTTACCGGCTCACCATCATCGGCTTTACCAAGCTGCACAACGGGGCCGTACCTTCCCAGACGGGTTAGCACCACCCTGCCCGTTTCAGGGTCATTACCTAGTATTCTTTCACCGCGGGGACGAGTTGCATTCTCACGGGCATTGCTCACCGAATCGTGGAAAGGGCTGTAAAATTCTTCCAGCATTTCCTGCCAGCCCATTTTGCCTTCTGCAATCTCATCAAAATCCTTTTCAACGGAAGCCGTGAATCCGTAGTCCATTATTTTTTCAAAATGCGACTGCAGAAAATCGGTCACGACCATGCCGATATCAGTGGGGAACAGCTTGTTTTTTTCTGTGCCAAAGTTCTCGCTAAGTTGCTTTTTCGCAATGTTGTTTCCTAACAATTCGAGCTCAACGAAATTGCGTTTTTGACCATCACGGGATCCGGAATAAGCGTATCCTCGTTTTTCAATTGTGGTAATGGTTGGCGCATAGGTTGAAGGACGGCCAATGCCGAGTTCCTCGAGTTTTTTTACCAGCGCAGCTTCAGAATATCGGGGTGCAGGACGGCTGAATTTTTCCGTGGCCACCACTTTGGTGCAATCCAGATTATCGCCTTCCGTCATTCTGGGCAACATTCCCTCGTCGTCTCCCTCATCTTCATCATCATTGCTTTCCAGATATACCTTCAAAAATCCTTCAAATTTTACCACTTCGCCCTCGGCTTTAAACTGGTGTGCAGGACTGAAATCGCTTTCAATAAGCACAATGGTTTTCTCCATTTCCGCCTTTTCCATTTGCGAAGCGATGGTGCGTTTCCAAATTAACTCATACAATTTGCGCTGTGAAGGGTCGTCCCCCGCGCTGGTCTTATCGAAATAGGTAGGTCTGATGGCTTCGTGGGCCTCTTGTGCATTTTCGTTTTTGGTAGCGTAATTGCGGGTTTTGCTAAACTGGGGACCAAATTGAGTTGTGATGTAATCTTTGGCTGCGTGAAGTGCCTGCTGACTTAAATTGGTGCTGTCAGTCCTCATGTAGGTAATGTGTCCGTTTTCATACAACCGCTGAGCCAATTGCATGGTTCGGCTTACGCTGTAGCCCAGTTTACGGGAAGCTTCCTGCTGAAGGGTACTGGTGGTGAAAGGTGCTGAAGGATTGCGAAAAGTGGGTTTTACTTCTTTGGAAACAACAGTAAAGCGGCGATTTTTCAGGTTTTCAAGGCAATTTTGTGCCTCGGCTTCAATAGGGAACTTTTTAGACAAATCGGCTTTGAAACTTTTGCCTTCCGGGGTAACAAAGTAGCCCACCACTCTGAATTCCGACTGACTCATGAAAGCATTGATTTCCCTTTCTCTTTCCACCAATAATTTCACGGCAACCGACTGAACGCGGCCTGCAGACAAGCCACCCTGCACCGTTTGCCACAAAACAGGAGAAAGTTCAAAACCCACAAGCCTATCCAATATGCGCCTCGCCTGCTGTGCATCAACCAAAAACTTATCAATTTCGCGCGGATTTTCAACTGCTTTTAGAATGGCAGGCTTGGTGATTTCATTGAAAACAATGCGGCGGGTTTTATTTGGAGTAAGTCCAAGTACTTCATACAAATGCCAGCTGATGGCTTCTCCTTCGCGGTCTTCGTCGGAAGCCAGCCAAACTGTTTCCGCTTTTTTAGATAATTTGGTTAACTCGTCAATCAGTTTTGTTTTGTCTGAGTCCACCACATATTTGGGTTTAAACCCATTCTGAATGTCAACGGCATTGTCGCCTGTAGCCAGGTCACGAATGTGCCCCATGCTGGATTTCACAATGAAGTCTGAGCCCAGATACTTCTCAATGGTTTTGGCTTTTGCCGGTGATTCTACAATTACAAGGTTCTTCATAATGGTTGTTTCGATTTCAATCAGGGCGCAAAACTAAAGGGTTTTGTAACCGACCCCGACGAACTTTTTATTCTCAGTATATACAAACTGCCTGTAGGCAGTTTATTTTTTTCAATGTTGATGATTTTGGTTCCAACGCCCAGCTTTTCTTTGGCAATATGCGACACAATACGGCCTTGAACATCAATTAAATCTACCTCGTAAACATCCTGAGATTTCACATTCAATTCTAATGTGGCCTTTTCTACAGCCGGATTCGGATACAGGCGAACTCCCAGGTCGTTTGCCGGATTGTCAGTTCCCGCAAACCACTGACTGATATTTAGGTTGTCGATATACACAGGGTTCCCGGCATCGCTGATTACATCGACACGGAATATTACATTTTTAAATGTATCAAGGCTGATGGAACCCAATGAAGTATTTCCCTGCAAACGCCAGTGACTTTTTTGAGTAGGAACAAAATTGGTTGTGCTTGCAGGAGCACCAATGTAGGCCAAACCGGTTCCCGACCTTTCCAGAATCTGTCTGTAGCTGTTTCCACAATCTGTAGATGCGTACAACCTTAGAATTTCTGAAGTGGTTGTATTTGTAGGAGCATAAGCACAATAAAAAGTAATGCGGCTGCTCAAACCTCTCAATTTAGACAAATCAAACGAGGGAGTTCTGAAACTGTAAACCTTTCCCGGATTGTCGGAGCTGCTTACAGGCGCTTTAAAACATTGATTGTCTTTATACGGTACAAAAGTGAAACCGGTATAATCCGACTGCGATGTGGTTTTCCAAACATCAGGGGCAGGCGATAAAGGAAGATACCCTCTGGGAGCCGGATCGCTTTCAAAACCTTCTTCAAGGTTGGGATAATTGGGACTTATTTTTGATAACACCTCGATGTAGTCGGTTACGGATTTTGTATTGCTTCCTTTTGAATTCTGAACCGTGAGTGAAACGGCGTATTTACCGGGTGTTTGATACACCACCGTTGGGTTGGCAGCTGAAGATGATGGAGAACTTGAGCCGGTCAATGTCCAGCTGCGCGCCGTTACAGTTGCCTTGCACGACTGATCGTAAAATGTGACTGTTTGACCGGCACAAACCACCCTGTGAGAAGAACTGAATGATGCCAATGGAGCAACGCTTCCGGGAGTAATACCGGTAGCAATGAGGTTAGCGGCAGAAATAATGTTTCTCCTTGGATTTTGGTTCAATGCTGAAGTCATTCTCGCTTTTTGTTTCAGCGTAAACATGGCCATACAACTGCCTTCGCTATAATCCATGTAATTCTCCCACTGATCGGGCAGGTTGGGAACATCGTTGCTGCAACTGTTGCCATTTGCAGGGCAATTGGCGTTTGTAAAAGTAGAAGCCACCGGTGGGGTGTCGTCAATTTGATCGCCTCCGGTACAACCATCCTGGAATGTATGCAACAAATTCAGCCAATGCCCTACTTCATGGGTAAGGGTTCTTCCACTATCAGATGGAATTGCCGTTCCAATGGTTCCAACTCTGTCATGCCTGATGACAATACCATCTCCTGTTTGGTTAAATGTCCATGGAAAGGTTGCGTAACCTAAAATAGTACCATTTCCACTTGACTTGATGCTGGTAACTACCCAAATATTTAAGTATTGGGTGTAATCCCACTGCACCAAACTTTTTACCTTTTGGTCTTGCTGATCGACTTCAACGCCAAAAGATGAATAAACCCTATTGATTCCATCGGTGCAGGAACCATCTGGTGCAATGTTGGCGAGCTTGAATTGTATCTGACAATCCGCAGCAACAGCGGTAAACTGACTGCGAATTTTGGTGCGGTTTGGGTTCAAAAAGTTAAAATCCTGATTTAAAACACGCAACTGATCAACAATTTGTTCCCTGCTGATATTTTCAGGTCCATTGGTGTGAATGACATGAAAAACAACCGGAATGGTGTAGATGGCAGCCCTTCTTTCCAGTTCCGGCTCCATTTTTTTTGCCTGCTCATTGTACAGTCTCTCTTGTTCGGCCGCTTCAGGATGATTCTTTAACCATTCATGATGAAATTCATCGGTTCCGCAATGGCCACCTTGGTTTTGCTGGGCTGAAACAATGAGTGCCTGACAAAAAATCAAGGCAAGAATGCTGTTTTTGATTTGCATAAGGATTTGGCAAAATTAACCTTTTTTATGGCGGTGAGTTTGAGAAGGTGCTGTGTCGTGACAAATATCTGACCGAATTAACCCATTGGGAAGAATGCATCGGGGCAGTAATAAATCTGTGTGCAATAGGAGTTCAGCAACACACTCACCACATCAAAACGAATAGATTCATTGTGCGGAAATTGATGCAAATATTCTCTTGCTGCTTCGTAAAGGTTGTTTTGTTTGGCCATGTCAATACTTTCTTCGGGGTAACCAAACCGATTGTCTTTTCGGGTTTTCACTTCACAGAAAACAAGATGTTTACCATCCTTCGCCACAATATCAATCTCCCGCTTACCTGCCCTCCAGTTTGTGTGCAGAATGTCCATTCCCCGAAGCTTTAAAAAGTTCAGGGCTGCAGCCTCTCCCCTGCTGCCCAGCAAATTGTGTTCAGCCATACAGCAAATTTGCACAAAATGATGCAGTAATTTCGCGGGGTGCAAACTTGTCAGCTTATTGATTTGGGATTAAAGGCATACGGAGATACCCGCGACCTTCAATTGCAGCTGTTCAACGGAAAAATTGAACAAAAGCTGAAGGGAGAAAAACCCACACACCATTTAATTTTTGTTGAACATCCGCATGTTTACACCCTGGGCAAAAGCGGTGAACTCTCGAACCTGCTGGCCGATGAAACCCGACTGAAAATGTTGGGGGCAGAAGTGCATCACATTGAAAGAGGCGGCGACATAACCTATCATGGCCCCGGACAACTGGTGGCCTACCCCATTTTCGACCTGGAACAACTGGGCTTGGGTGTAAAATCATTCGTGGAGGGCATTGAAAACAGCATCATTCAAACACTCAAAAAATGGGATATTGAAAGCGGCATCATCAAAGACCGCATTGGCGTTTGGATTGATATTGACAAACCGGGTGAAAGAAAAATTGCAGCCATTGGCATCAAATGCAGTCGATATGTCAGCATGCACGGACTGGCGTTGAATGTAAACACCAACCTCAATATGTTCGGCCATATTGTACCTTGCGGCATTGTAGGCAAGGATGTAACAAGCATGGAAAAGGAATTTCAACGACAAATTGACATGTTTGATATAAAAAATGAACTGGGCAGGCAATTTGCAATTACTTTTGGATTAAAATTCGAAAATGAAACGCAGTAACATTATTTTACTATCGGTGGTTGGCCTGTTTGCCATGGTGTTTTTCTGGGGTTGTGGCAAGTACAATAGTATTGTTGGCAACGATGTAAAAGTTGACAATGCCTGGGGCAATGTTCAAACGGCTTATCAAATGAGGGCAGACCTGATTCCTGGCCTGATAGCAGCTGTTCAGGAAGGAGCCAAAAACGAAAAACAAATTCTGGAGAATGTAACCAAAGCCAGAGCCGGGATTGTGGAAGCCAAAAAAGCCATTGGAGATGCCGTTACTCCCGAGCAGATGGAGACAGCAGGAAAAAAAATAAACAGTGCCTTTACGCTGGCAGTTGAATCCTACCCTCAAATTAAGGGAACCGATTTGTTCAGAGACTTCCAGGCATCGCTTACAGGCGTTGAAAATCGCATTAATACAGCAAGAAACGATTACAATGCGCAGGTTAAAGACTTCAACATCAGCATCAGAACCTTTCCGGGAAATATAGTTGCCGGTTTCGGCGGTTTTACCCCAAAGGAAATGTTCAAAAGTACCGAGGGTGCAGAGAAAGGCATTGATGTAAGGGGCGAATTCAAAAAAGGCGAAAACTGATTTTATGCTGTTCAACCTTTTCAGGAAATCAGCTTTTCCAGGGTTGGAAGAAGATAAAATTGTCCGAGCCATTCAAACTGCAGAGGCAGTAACAAGGGCTGAAATTCGCGTACACATTGCCAAAAAAAGCAATGGCTTTGATACTTTACAACTGGCCATAAAAACTTTTGAAAAATTGGGAATGACTAAAACCCTAGAAAAAAACGGGGTGCTTATTTTTATCATTCCTAACGAGAAAAAGTTTGCCATCATAGGCGACAGCGGAATTCACGAAAATGTGAAAGAGTCCTTCTGGGAACAGGTGAAGGAAGAAATGCGGGATCACTTTTCCCGGGGTAACCTCACAGGTGCTATCATTCATGGAATTCAAAGGGCCGGCGAAAAACTGGCTTTACACTTCCCTGCAAACAACAAGAACAATCCCAATGAATTATCAGATGAAATTTCGTTGGGCTGAAAAATTATTATTGCTTTCTGTTCTGGCAGTTTTTCCGCTGTTGGCCATGGCCGAAGACATTGCCAGAAAGCCGGTTCCGGCCTACACAGGTCTGGTAAACGATTTCTCCAAAACCTTATCAAAAGCCGAAGTTGAAAAACTTGACAGAAAACTAAAGGCTTACGAAGATTCCACCAGTACGCAAATTGTGGTGGTGATTGAAACTTCTTTAAACGGCCGCGATCAGTTTAACCGCAGTATGGATTTTGCTCGCGGTTGGAAAATAGGTCAAGTCGGTAAAAACAACGGTGTACTCATTTATCTTTCTATTGAAGACAGGGCGCTGAGTTTCAGAACCACCGACAAAACCGATGCAAGGTTGACGGATGTGGAAACCGATCGCATTCGCCGGTATGCCATGCTCCCCTACCTCCGCAATCAGCAGTACTTTCTCGCCCTCGATACCGGCACTTCGGCCGTCATTCAGGCCCTTGCGGGTGAATTCAAGGCCGGCGGAAAGAAGAAAAAGAAAAATAAGGTCGGCGGTTGGATATCAATCATCGCCATACTGGGATTTATCATTTTGGCATCTTTGTTTCAGCGCCGCGGCGGTCAGCGTGGTTTCAGCAGTGCCGGTCCCATTTGGTGGGGCGGTGGTTTTGGCGGAGGTGGTTTCGGTGGCGGAAGCGGTGGCTCGGGATGGGGCGGCATGGGCGGTGGCGGCGGCTTTAACGGCGGCGGCTCCGACGGCGGCTGGTAAATTCCTGAACAGTAACAAAAATGGCATTCGCATTGGCTACCTTTGCAGCCCCAAATTTTGGACAATCAAACTGACTATATCGACCGCGGCGAAATTACCGTTTCCGGTGCCCGTGAACACAACCTGAAAGAGGTCGATCTGGTCATTCCCAGAAATCAACTGATTGTTTTTACAGGGGTTTCAGGATCAGGCAAAAGTTCATTGGCTTTTGACACCCTTTTTGCCGAAGGTCAGCGCCGCTACCTGGAAAGTTTTAGCGCTTACGCCAGGCAATTTATAGGGGATATGAAGCGCCCTGATGTGGACAAAATTACCGGCCTGAGTCCCGTTATTAGCATTGAACAAAAAACCGTAAGCCGCAACCCGCGCAGCACCGTGGGAACTGTTACCGAAGTGTATGATTTTTTGCGACTGCTGTTTGCCCGTGCGGGTGAAGCCTTCAGCTATCTGTCGGGTGAAAAAATGGTGAAATTCACCGAAGACCAAATCATTCAATCGGTAGCCGAACGATTTCAGGGTGAAAAGGTGATCATTCTGGCTCCACTGGTGAAAGGCCGCAAAGGACATTACCGCGAACTATTTGAGCAAACCAAAAAAAGAGGGTACAACAAAGTAAGGGTAGATGGTGAAATCACGGATATCAAAGCCGGAATGCAGGTTGACCGATACAAAATTCACGACATTGAAGCCGTGGTGGATCGTACGGAGGCCAATCCGCTTGATACAAGGCGACTGGGCGACAGCATTAAAACAGCACTGAAACTCGGCAACGGCTATATGCTGCTCTCATGCAACGATGAGGATTATCCCTATTCCCGATTTTTAATGGATCCAAAAACCGGACTGAGTTACGACGAACCTCAACCCAACGCCTTCTCTTTCAACAGCCCATACGGGGCTTGCCAGCATTGCGAAGGTTTAGGCGAAGTGGCAGAGGTGAGCACTGAATTCATGATTCCCGACAGAAGCAAAAGCATAAATAAAGGTGCCATTTTACCTGTTGGCGAATTGAGGGAAAACTGGACATTTACGCAATTGAGGAGTTTGGCCAAACACCTGGGTTTCAGCCTGGCCGATGCCGTAGAAAAACTCACCGATACCCAGATAAAAGCCGTTTTATACGGCTTGAAAGAATCCATTACCGTAGAACACACCGACTCGAACGGAAAAAAACACAAGTACAACGCCACCTGGAAAGGGGTTGTTCACTTTATTAACGAAAACTATTACGAAAGCGACGACGATAAAATGAGGCAATGGGCTGAAGAGTTCATGCACATGCAATTATGCCCCGAATGTGGCGGCAGCCGTCTGAAAAAAGAAGCTTCGCATTTTTTGATTGCCGGAAAAAACATCTCTCAACTGGCAAACATGAATTTGGGAGACCTGGAAAAATGGTTCAATGAGGTGAATCCGTTGCTCACCGAGAGACAGCGAGCCATTGCCACCGAGCTGATGAAGGAAATTCAATCCAGACTGGGATTTTTAACCGGGGTTGGACTAGACTATTTGAGTTTAAACAGCCCCGCCAGAACTTTAAGTGGCGGCGAGGCGCAGCGCATTCGACTGGCTACCCAGATTGGAAGCAAACTGGTGAATGTATTGTACATTCTCGATGAACCCAGCATCGGCCTGCATCAGCGCGATAACGAAAAGCTGATTGAAAGTTTGAAAGAACTGCGCGACATGGGCAATACCGTGCTGGTGGTTGAACACGACAAGGACATGATGCTGCAAGGCGACTGGCTGGTGGAAATTGGTCCGGGAGCCGGAAAAAACGGAGGACGCATTGTGGCATCGGCTCCGGTAGCTGAATTTTTGAAATCGGAAACGGTGACGGCCGAATTCCTTTCGGGAAAACGCAACATTACAGTACCAAAAAAGCGCAGAAAACCGGGCAAAGAAAAGTTATCGGTAAAAGGGGCCACAGGCCACAACCTGAAAGGTGTGGATGTTGAAATACCACTTGGCATTTTTACTTGTATTACCGGGGTAAGTGGCAGCGGCAAATCTTCGCTGATCAATGAAACTCTCTTCCCTGTTTTGCACAATCATGTTTACCGCACTCATTATCGCCCACTTGATTTTAAGAGCATTGAAGGCATAGAACTGGTTGACAAGGTAATTCGCATTGACCAAAGCCCAATTGGAAGAACGCCCCGAAGCAATCCTGCCACTTATGTGGGTGTTTTTACCGAAATCAGAAACCTGTTTGCCAATTTGCCCGAAGCCAAAATAAGGGGTTACAAACCCGGCAGATTTTCGTTTAATGTGAAGGGTGGCCGTTGCGAAGGCTGCGGTGGCGGAGGAAAAAAAGTGATTGAAATGAACTTTTTACCCGATGTGGAAGTGCTGTGCGATGTTTGCCAGGGCAAACGATACAACCGCGAAACCCTGGAAGTGAGGTTCAGAGGAAAAAGCATTTACGATGTGCTTGAAATGCCCGTTGAACAGGCCGTACAGTTTTTTGAAAACCTGCCCCTCATTCACCGCAAAATTAAAACCATGGTTGATGTGGGCCTGGGTTACTTAACTTTAGGACAAAGCAGCACCACCCTCAGCGGAGGCGAGGCACAAAGGGTAAAACTGGCTACAGAACTGAGCAAAAAAGACACCGGCAACACCGTTTACATTCTCGACGAACCTACTACCGGTTTGCATTTCGACGATATAAACCAATTGCTCACTGTACTTCAGGAACTCACCGACAAAGGCAATACAGTTCTGGTTATTGAGCACAATATGGATGTAATTAAAGTCGCAGATCACATTATCGATATTGGGCCGGAAGGCGGAACAGGCGGCGGCAATATCATTGCTACAGGTACGCCGGAACAGGTTGCAAAAGTAAAAAACAGCCATACAGGGCGGTTTTTGAAGTTAGAGTTATAATACTCTACATCTTTTATTGCACAACTTACATCTATCCTTATTTTTGTTTTTATGAACGCCCAAAAAGCAAAGTATTTTTTACTGATTTTTTTGTCAATTTATCAGGTAACCGCAATTTCCGCACAAAGCTCAACCCTGAGTGCAGGTGGCGATGCATCATCGGGTACAGGTTCTTTCTCTTTCAGCATTGGGCAGGTGGCGTACGAACAGATTGAAAACACAACATTTAAGGTGTATCAGGGTGTTCAACAGCCTTATCTGGCACCAACCACCAATCAAATTAATCCCATAGCCGAAAATTCATTGGTAAGTCTTTTCCCCAATCCAGCAACGGATGTTGTATTTATCCAAAACATCCAAATAACCAAAAATCTTAGCTACCGCATGACCGATGCAAGCGGAAAAATACTGCGCAGCGGAAATGTAAATGAAGATAAAACGGCAATCGATATTGCTGGTTACTCACCCGGAATCTACTTTTTATTTATTCTGAACCCATCCAACACACAACAAACTTATACCCTAATAAAAAAATAGCTCTATGAAACATTATGTACTTTTGGCTAGTGTAATTTTGGCTTTCACTGCAAAGGCCCAATCACCCGAAAAATTCAGCTACCAATCTGTAGTCCGGGATGCGGGCAACAAACTCTTGGTAAATGCGCCTGTAGGAATGCAAATAAAAATCAGACAGGGCAGCACCACAGGCACTGTGGTTTATCAGGAAACGCACTCTCTGAGCAGCAATTCCAATGGATTGGTAACTGCCGTTATTGGCGGTGGAACCGTGGTAAGCGGAACATTTTCAGGAATCAACTGGGCTCTGGGGCCATACTTTATTGAGGTGGGACTTGATCCTGCCGGTGGCACCACTTATTCGCTTTTAACCACCACGCAATTGCTCAGTGTTCCTTACGCACTTTATGCCGCCAATGCAGGAAACGCAGCCAATGCAGCAAAACCGGTGCAGGCAGGTCAGGGATTGAGTAAAAACGGCGACACCCTGCATGCCCGAACAACAACTGCGTTATGGAATGCCAATTCCCTACAGGGAAAAAGCATTTCAGCCGTAGCTCCGAGCAACAATCAGGTGTTGAAATGGGATGGCAACAAATGGAGTCCTGCCGCCGACCAAACCGGCAGTTTGACTTTGATTGCAGGCAATGGTCTCAATAAAAATGGAGACACCATAAGGGCAAACAGCAATTCAGCAATTTGGAACAGCGGTTTCCTTCAGGGCAGAACCGTTTCTGCGGCCAATCCTGCCAATAAAGATGTTCTGCAATGGAACGGAAGCAACTGGGCTCCTGCGGCTATTAGTGGCGGTGGAGGCTCTTCCAATCCTGTCGTTGCCGGCTTTGGGCTCAGCAAATCAGGCGATACACTGACAGCAAAAACAGGTTCCCCACTTTGGAACGCGTCAGCCATTCAGGATTATTCAGTAGCATCGGGGAAACCCACTCTCAACGATGTTTTACAATGGAACGGATCCATCTGGAAACCCTCTCAGCTGCTGGGAATCAATGTATATGCAGGAACAGGCATGAATAAAGTTGGTGACACCTTGAATGCCCTGAACACAAACTCCATCTGGAATGCAAGCCGACTGCAGGGGTACAGCGTTTCATCAAACGCACCTTCTACAAACGATGTTCTAAAATGGACCGGCACCGATTGGGCTCCCGGAACAGTCAGTGGCAGCGGAACCACAATCAGCTGCGGAACAACAGCCAACAGCAATTACACCGTTCGCGGAAACGGAAGTGGAACCTGGCAGTGCACCGATGCGGTCTGGATTACCAGCACAGGTTATGTTGGTATCGGTACCACTTCTCCTTCCACCTCCTTCGATTTAACCGTGGGTACCCGTGGTTTATTGGTGAACGGTACCACCACCACATCAAACTTTGCAGGAAAGGTTCGTATCGGCTCCACAACCTCATCAACCTACGATTTACAGGTTGATGGCGATGCTTACATGACTGCGGGATTGAGAGTGGGTACCACCACCGCGCCGGCTTCCGGAGGAATTATGTCCAACGGCATCATTGAAACCAATCAGCGCTACATCATGAACTCCAGCGCTACCGGCACGGGCACCACAGTAATTCGCACCTCCGGCGGGGAACTGAGACCGCAGTCCTCAACCAAATTTGTAAAAGACAACATCACCGACCTGAAATTTTCCAAAGAGAAGCTGTTCTCGCTTCGTCCCGTGTCATACAACCTCAAACCTGCCCTGGGCGGCGACCGCGAAACTGGACTGGTGGCCGAGGAAGTCGCCGAATTCATGCCCGAGCTGGTTGTTTACGGCCCGGAACGCAAGTGGAAAGGCAATACCGGAATGGCAGAAACCGATGCAAATGGCCGCGAAATTCTGAACTTTAATAAAATGGTTCCCTATTCCGTGCACTACGACCGCCTGCCCGTATATCTGCTCTCTATCATCAAAGAGCAGGAAGAAAGAATCAAATTGTTGGAACAAAAAGTCAACAATCTGATGTTGCATTGATACATTTGAAAAATCTATGCTAAGTAAAAATACCGGTGCCTTCGCCACCCTCCTTTCCGTCTTCTTCTTCTGGGGATTTGTAGCCGCAAGTAACGACATACTTATTCCTGTATTCAAAAAGGCACTTACGCTTTCTCAATTTCAGTCTCAGCTCATTTCATTCGCCTTTTATGTGGCCTACACTGTGGGTTCACTCATGTATTTCATAATTTCCGGAGTGTTAAAGCAAGACATACTCAATCGAATTGGCTACAAAAACGGTCTCTCACTGGGTTTGTGTATTTCTGCCGCAGGAACCTTGTTGTTCATCCCTGCCGCAAACTCTGCATCTTTCATTTTACTGATTTCAGGATTGTTTACAGTTGGATTGGGCTTCTCTCTGCAACAAATTGCGGCCAATCCTCTCGCCATTCACCTCGGCAATCCATCCGGTGGTAACATGCGGTTGAGTCTGGCCGGTGGCATTAACAATGTAGGAACCACCATTGGCCCTGTAATAGTAGCTTTCGCCATTTTTGGCAAGGTAAAAGGCGCCGAAACAACGCTGAATTTATCCGCCGTTCAAGTTCCTTATCTCGTTTTGGGTGCAGCATTTCTCATCGCTGCGGCCATCATACAGTTTTCATCGGTGCCAAACCGTTTGGGCGGAGAAAATAGCAATTCAGGCAGTGGCAATTTGCTTTCAACTGCCGCCATGCCCCAGGTATATCTGGCCATGATCGCCATTTTTGTGTATGTGGGCGTAGAGGTTTCAACTGCCAGCAATCTTCCCGAATTCATGAAACAGAAACTGGGTACACAAGAGAAAGAAATTGCTCCTTTTGTTTCCTTATTCTGGGCCAGCTTAATGATAGGCCGTTGGACCAGCGCCGCAGGTGCCTTTGAACTAAAAGCTGCCGCTAAACAAAAACTGAGCTTGTTATTGCCTTTCGCCGCATTCAGCATTTTTGCAATCATTAACTATGTGGCCGGCTACGATGTATCGCAGTTCTACCCCTATCTTTTTGTGGTTATTTTATTGGCTACGGCTGACGCCACTAGCGACGGACACCCCGCCAGACAACTGCTCATTTACAGCATTTTGGGTATGTGCGCTTTAATTGTCGGCATCTTCGCCTCGGGTATGGTCAGCGTTTTTGCTTTTATTTCTGTAGGACTGTTTTGCAGCACCCTATGGCCCTGCGTTTTCACCCTCGGCATTGCCGGTTTGGGTGATAAAATCAACACTGCCTCCAGTCTGCTCATTATGATGATTATGGGTGGTGGCATCGTTTCGTTAATTCAAGGCGCACTGGCAGATAAGTCATTGTTGGGCATTCAGCATTCTTACTGGGTGGGCGTCTTTTGTTTCGCGTACCTTGCCTTCTTCGCCGTGAAAGCCCAGCGCATTCTAAAAAAACGAGGCGTAGCAGTGGGCGAAGAAGACCTTGCCGTCCACGCCTGATACCAAAACTCAACAAATGTCTTCTCCCGAAACGCTGGTTGTAATTCTCGCCGGAGGTTACAGCTCCAGAATGGGAAAGCCCAAAGCTCTGCTCTCCTACTCGGGAAAACCCCAGTATTTGCGATTGCTCAATTTGGCAGATGAATTGAAGATGCCGGCCGTCATTTCGTGCAGGGCAGAGCAATTGCATAATTTCAATGAAGGAAATTTATTGCCCGATGACGCAGAATTTCAAGGTCACGGACCTGTATCGGGTTTGCTTTCTGCCCACAAACTGTTTCCCCATTCTGATATTCTTTTAATAGGATGTGATTACCCCTTGCTAACCGAAAATCATCTGAAAGCCTTGCATTCCTCTCATTATTCTCATACTTCAGCCGTTTGCTGGAAAAAGGAGGACGCACCTAAACCCGAGCCTATGCCTGCACTTTACAAGGTTGAGGCGCTGAAAGGAATCAAAAAACGGTTTGAACAAGGATTTTATTCACTCAGCGAATATTTAACAGGCAATGGCGTTCACCTCATTGAAGCGGCAGCCAACGCCGATTTTCTGCGAAGTATCGATACCCCGGAAGAATACCGGAACATGGTTGACAATCTGAACAATTAACTTGAAATTGCAGCATGGAATCGGGCATTAGAAAAACCGCAGTCATCAGGCAGGAAGAAAACAGGCATGAAAACGGCGACGATTTTCTGGCCGTGGAAGAACCCCTGGAAATTCAGCTGGAATATGGCGATGAGCACAATCGTCGTACCCATAGCCTGAGCATTACCATGCGCACACCCGGCAACGACATGGAACTCACAGCCGGATTTTTACTCACCGAAGGCATTGTAAAGCACTACAGCGATATTCTGAACATCAAACACACCCAAACCCTTCCGGGTGTTGAAAGCAATTATGTGCTTGCCCAGCTCAGTCCCAACCTGCAATTCGACATGAGCAAGCTGGAACGCCATTTCTACACCACAAGCAGCTGCGGGGTATGCGGAAAAAGCAGCATTGAATCGCTTAAATCGACGCTTCCATTCGCACAATCGGAGGAAAAACCGGCAACAATCTCTCCGGACATTATTTATTCGCTGCCTCAAAAGCTTCGCGACGCCCAAACGGCTTTTGAAAGCACTGGCGGCATTCACGCCTCAGGTTTGTTCGATTTACAGGGAAATTTGCTCGCCCTGAGAGAAGATGTGGGCAGGCACAACGCCTTGGACAAACTCATTGGCTGGGCTTTGATGAATAACAAATTACCCTTGCACGATTGCATTGTCTTGCTCAGCGGCAGAGCAAGTTTCGAATTGGTTCAAAAATGCGCAATGGCGGGCGTAAAAACCATTTGTGCGGTGGGTGCACCCAGCAGTCTCGCAGTAGAAAGCAGCCATGATTTTGGCATTACCCTCATCGGTTTTTTGCGCAACAGGCGGTACAATGTTTACCATCCCTCGGCAAGCTCGGGATGACAGATTGTACACAAAACCTAAATTGCAAATAATGAATGTTGGGTAGATAAACAGCCTCGGCAAGCTCGGGATGACAGATTGTGCTGGGAAACTTACTGTCACCGCAGAGGCCTTGTCACCCTGAGGCTCTCGAAGGGTCAAGGCCGAACCACCCCTCGACAGGCTCGGGGTGACAGATTGTGCTATCAATATCGCAACTGCGATTTCACATTACCCCGGCACTTTCCACCCATCCCCGCCGCCTTGTACCAACTCTTTCCCCCACACCTGCGCTTCCTTTTTAATTCGTTCCACCAGGTAATCGCAGGCCTCTATCGCATCGCGGCGGTGAACCGACGAGGTAAAAACCATCAAACTGATTTCACCTACATTCACCCTGCCCAAACTGTGATAAATGTGCATGCAGGTCAGATTGTATTTGGCAAACGCTTCTTCTCTAATCTGGTGAAAAGTTTGCAGCGCCATGTCTTGGTAAGCCTCGTACTGAATGGCTTCTACCACACCGCCATTTTTTTCATCGGCCCTCACCTGCCCCAAAAACAGACTGTGCGCACCTATGTTGTGCTTTGCCGCATGTGAAGCCAGGCTTTTGGCCACAAATTCAGGCGTTACCGGGCCATCAATAAATACATTTTTGGGTTTTCTGTTTTCAGTCATAACGAGGGAAATGAATTGCAAAATTGCTGATAATTGTATTCCAACAGTTGGCTTTTTTCAGGCATTTTTAATTTGCTCGCCGAGATATTGATTTTATAAGATTCTCCGTTGCGGGTATCGCTGTGCTGAACAAACCCATTTCCTTCGCCCAAAGCCAGCAGTTGCAGTACAGCCAAACCGGCCTGCGCCGTGCCTGCCGTTCCGGCTGTGGTTCCCAAAATTCCATCTCTGGCACAACTCGGCAACGACAACGGATTCGGTGGTACAGGAAACAAACTGCGGTAACCCTGCCCTTTGCCCGGCAGCATTAATCCTGTCTGAAATGCATACTTGTTCAACGAAGCATAAATCCAGGGTTTGCCTAAGAAATGGCACACATCATCGGTGAGATAGCGGTTGCTCAGCTCGTCGGTGCAATCCAGCACCACATCGGCAGTTTCGAAGGTTTTCAAGGCCAGCTCGGCAGTCAGTTTTTCATTGATAGCCATGATTCGGCTATACGAAAATCGTTTTTCAAGAAACCCCGCTGCGGTTTGCGCCTTGTTTTGGCCAATATCGGCTTCACTGTATAAAATCTGACGGTTCAGGTTTTCGGCCTGCACCACATCAAAATCAATGAGAATGAGGTTTGCCACCCCACTGGCAGCCAAATACAAAGCAGCAGGACAACCCAACCCACCCACACCTACAATCACTGCGGTTGAAGCAAGAAGGCGCTGTTGTCCGACTTCTCCAACCTCAGCTAATTGAACTTGTCTGCGGAATTGTTTTGGCACATTCATCATCAACCTCCGCTGTAGGGCGGCAAAAGAGCCACTTCATCGGTTTCGGAAAGCGGCGTATTGACTTGCACCGTCGTTTGATTTACGGCAACGGCATAAACAGCATTTTTCAACAACGGAAACTTTTCTGTTAAGGCAGCCAATAGAGCCTGGGTATCCTCCGCTTGCACATTCATTTCCCTCACACCGGTAATCTCGGCAATCTGCCCAAACATAAGTAACCTGGCCATAGGGCAAAATTAGGGTGAAGAAGTGAATTGCCAACATCCTGCACCTCGGCCATGCCAGTTACTGGATTTGTACAAATTTTTCATTTACTCAACATTTTTTTGAATACGCATCAAAATAAAATAACCATTCTTCGTCAAAACATGTAACCAAAATTCAAACTTATGAAAACGATCAATGTCATTCAAACATCAGGAATCCTGCTCACCATCGCTGCGGTATCATTTATGGCAAGCTGTAAAAAGGAAATTAAGCCGGTTGCCAAAGCCACGCCTGTTAAAAGCAGTTTCTACGATTTCACCCATTGGAAAAGTGCACTAACTGATCCTATACAAAATTTTCAACTCGACGCAAGCAAAGGTGGAACCATTCGGGGCGATCGCGGTTACACATTCACCATTGCGCCATCTTCGCTAAAAGATAGGAACGGCAATACCGTGAGTGGAACGGTTAAAGTAGAGCTAATTGAAGTAACCAATGTTATTGAAATGATGGCCACCGGTGCACAAACCGAAGCCGTGGACGGCATTCTGGGATCTGCAGGTATGTTTAAACTGGAGATCACCCAAAACTGGAACCGACTCCAACTCAACAAAAGCAAACCCATTCAGGCCACGGTAACAGCAAACCCCGACGCACAGCTTGACAATATTGAGGTCTTCCAAGGTCGATCTGAATCAGATAACACCGATACCGTCATTCGTTGGCTTAGGGGTAATGGTCCGCGACCTTTGTTTGCTGACAGTTTAGAGGAATTTTATGATTCCCTCAAAATGGTTTGGGAGAAAAAAAGGGTCATTAAATTTGAACTTACTTTTCTCGGTTGGTGCAACCTGGATGCATATTTTAACAGCCCCACCGGTGAAAGCATACAGGTAAAAGTATCCGGTGTTGAAGACCATATTGATACCCGCGTCATCATGCACCTCATTCAAAACAATTTAAAAGGACTCATAGACCTCAATCCAATTAAGAATGTAAAAAATCCAATAGATTACACCTCTAAACCCTATAATCTGCCGCTGGGTTGGGAAATCAGGATTATAGTTGTAACCCGAGACAAAGATTACAACCTCAGCTACGAAACGCGCACTATCACCAATACTCAAGGTATTGTGCATGAATTCAAAAACCTGAAACCCATATCAGACAAAGATTTGGAGGAGCCTACACATAGAAATCAGCACTTTGATAAGGGAGGATTATACAAATGATGTACCGTCCTAAATAAAGGTGATTGTGCGCCTGATTGCTAATGGATTTAGCGATGGAATCTATTTTTTAATGGATATAACTGTTTAAATAAGCGGGAATGTGCTATCCGGCTGTAAAAAAGATTATTTAAGGATGTGGTTTGTTTGGTATTTAATGCTCATTAAAGTGCAATTTATTTATAATGAGAATAGCAAATTCATCCTCCTGGATATTGAAATCAGTGAATTCCAAAACACTTGACTTTCATCCTTTCCTCCGTCTCCCCAGGTTTATATTATATGTTTCAATTCCACCGTTAATCGTAATATAAACAAACTTTGAGTTCTCCTTTTTGTATTCAATTTCGTCTTCTGCCTCTTCGGTCTTACTTCTTCGCCTAAACAGTTTTACGGCCGCAATATCTCCAATCATCTTCCATGGAACGCCTATCTCATAATCCATGTCGAGTGTTTCATTCATTTTTTGCGTTCCGCTGATCTGTAAAAATCCAAGGGTAGAATTGATTGTCATTTTGGGAATAATGATGGTACCTCTGTCATAAGTAATTTCATTGCGCAGGGTGTCAAAACTCACTTTGCTCAAGTTTTTATCTTCAAAAAAACTTCCCATGGCCATCAATGGCGCGAATCTCTCCAGTTTACCGCCGGTCACAGTCAAATTCATCACAATCTTTGAATCGTCTATTTTGGGCACCAGATCCGCATGCAAATGTATTTTGCCTGTAATCGTTCCGCTTACATACCCGTGCACATTCTCTGAAACCAAAAAGTCCTGACCAAAATTATCAAACTTCAGCATGAGTTTGTCAAGGTCTACATGATTAACCGTAACAACCGGACTGAAATACAAATTCTTTTTATCCTTTCCGCTGAGGTAACCTTTCATCTTCAGCTCCCCTTCAGCCGTTATAAAATCCAGTTGATCGATGTAAACCATGTGCTCTTTGCTGGTTCGCATCTTCGCCTTAAAATCTTTCAGGGTGTGGGTATGATAATTCAGATTTCCTACTTGTAACCCAAAATCCATGTCAGAAAATGGCAAATCATACAAACTGTAACCTGCATCGTGATTTGCAGTTTGAGCTGTTGAATTCGCCGGTGGCGGATTATAATTGGTCAACTCATCCACATCCAGGCGATTCGATACAAGACTGAATTGATTTCTGGCATCCGGCTTTTGGTCATTGAAGTTGTAATGTAAATTTACTTTGAAATCAGAATGACCCATTTTCCCTGCAAAGTCTTTCACATTTACAGAACTTGGCTTTAGGTGAATTTTGGTGCTAAAATTTTCAAATTGTAAGGGGTGAATCTTCATTTTTCCGGTAAAATTGGAAAGATCCAAATTGGCATGCATGAATTTGCTCTGATTGAAAAACAGATAGGTTCTGCCATGAAATTTCAATTGGTCGATTTCTTCATGCCGGTAATCTTCTGGCACATAATTTTCGCCCCTGTAAGCAAACAAATTGTCTAACTTTAACTTTTTCGACTCGAGGTCAAACTCCACATAAGTTTCTCCCTGTTTTTCATCGGCAAGCCACAAATCGTAATTCCTTAAAAATCCGTTAAAATGAAAATCCGATTGGTCCAGATACCCGCGAAAATCGATCACCCTGAAGTCTTTTTCAGTAATCATCACATCCGCGTGGAAGTCATGAAAAACATGGGGATAATGGTTTAGTTTGGCATAAAAGTTTTTTATAAAGAACTCCCCTTCAGGTAAGTTTTTCGATTCCGCCATCCTTTTCGCTGAACTTGAAAATTTCAAATTCAAACTAAGGTTATCAATTTGTTCATCCACTTCTGTTCCTTGCTTGGATTTAGTCAACTCCCGCAAATCAATTTTTTTTGATTGAATGTTCAAATCACAGGTTACAGGAATATTGGTATGATGAATGATGGCAGGCAAATCGCTTACACCTCCGGTGATGTTTAAATCTGTATTGCCAATTTGGGTTTTGAAATGTTCGATGTTAGCGGCATGACCTTTTAAGGTTGCCTTTACATCCACATCTTTTATTGGCGCAGGAAGATCTTTGCTGTCGAAACGCAGGTTTTCAATTTCCAATTCTGTAAAATACGATTCATTCAGTTTCTCTATGGCTTTTTCCGGGTTTGTTAAATCAATGATGTCGTGAAAATTCATGGTCATTTTCACCTTTCCGGCCAACCCGGTCAGTTCGGGCGCATTTACGAATTTAGCAATAAAATCAAGGTCAAAATCAGAAACCAGTTGAATGTTTATATCCGGCGATTCAAAGTTTTCAACTGCTATCTTCCCTAAAAAAACACCCGCTTCCGGTCGCGCACTGAATTGCTGAATCTCGAGTTTCATAGTGCTCAGATCGCGGTTTTTTCCATTGGTAAAACTTCCTTTAAAACCAATTTTGTCCAGGGTTTTCTTGGTTTGTTTGTTGTTAAAGAATGCGTTTTCACAGCCAAATGCTGCGGTAATCTCGGGGCGATTACCATTCGCCGATTTTCCCTTGATATCTGCTTTGAAATATACCTTTCCCTGATTATCAAACTGGCGAAATGTCTTAGCAATTTCTTCCGGAGCAATGGCAATAATCAAATCAAAATTGGGCTTTTCACCATTGAAATGAAGATCGAGAGGAACATCTTTATCCAACCCCACCTTACCGCTGAATTGAAAGTCTGAATTTTCAAATTTTACCGTTGTTGGCTGAAAGGTTAGTGTTTTGGTTATGTCATTCAAATCCAATTCTGTAGCCACATCAAAATGTTTATTTTTCACAAAGCTCGTATCCCCTGCCTGCACCAGCGTCAATGTGAATTTGGATTCGAGCTTCAGATAAAAGTGGTCATTGCTGCTTTTTACTTTGGTCTTTAAATTATCTACAAAGGCATCAACAAGCAGGTTGTTTTGCTCATTTAGTTTAACAATATCCAAATTTTCCATAGAAATGGATTTCAAATCAATCTTAAAATCCTTCTTCACATTCTCCGCTGGCTTTTTGCTCTTTAAGGCATTGGAAATATTGAAAGAACCATCCTTATGTTGAATCAATCGTAAATTGCCATCCCTTAATTTTATCCCTTTAACTTTAACATCATCACTGAGTACATCCCAGATATTGAAACCAACATAACAATGTTTGATATGCAGGATTTCGGCCTCCTTCTTTTGTGTTTTTCCCTCATAAATATGAAAATCTTCAAAATCGATTGAAATAAAAGGAAATGCGGAAAACGGTTCAATGTGACTGTTACCAATTTTAATAGCCCCTTCAAAATCCTGATTTGCCTGAGTAATCAACTTCTGCACAAATTCATCCTGTTTGACATAAACAAATGCCAGGGCAACTGAAAACAAAAGCAATGGTAAAACCAATAAAATCGAAGTGATCCGAAGCCAAAACCTATTCCGCGATTTTTTATTTTTTTCTTTAACCGGCACTTTTTGCATTCGTAATTTAACCCTGTAACTAAACTTCAAACAAGAAAATCGTTTTATAAGTGCAAATATCGATCTGAGGATCGATTTTTAAAACAGCATCTGCTCACCGGATGAATTAAAATAGCTATAAAAAATACATTTAAACGAAATCGTATTTAATAAAGCGTACTATTAATTGTCCTTTATTTCAATATTCTGATTAGATTTAGCCTTTCTGGAAAAATCAAAATAAACGCCTAAAACAAAAAAGTCTCGCCCGGTTTCATCGTTAATT
>CANHCW010000011.1 GCA_947459165.1 Flavobacteriales bacterium | reverse complement strand
GTTTTCAATTAGATTTTTCATATTAGTTTGGGTTTATTGGTTAAAATCCTTGCAGTTTTTAGCCACCAAAAACCAGTAACCAATATGTTTAATCAGAATGGAGATGATGGCCTTCGCGTTCTTCATGTTTTCTACCTTTAAAATAGTTTTCCCCTTTCATTATTGCGGTTTATTAAGGAGAAAATCCGGTAGTTATTCAGCCATATATAATTCATAACACAAACAGGCCAAGCTTTATTGTATCAGCTTTCATTTTTTTGTAGGCGCCGCCGGGCGGCACTTTTAAAACCCTGCACAAGGTTGGGGTTCCCAATTTTAAAAATCCTCCGGGTTATTCGTTCAGTTAAACCACCGATAACTTTAAAGAATCCACCGTTTTTTGCGGTTTGCAGTGCCTCAAAGTTCTTCCTTCGTGGGGCAGGGTGCCACTGCCTTGCAACAATTAAAACTGGGAAATCTGCGCAGGTTTTCTCCTCACAAATTATTGAACAACCGCATTGTCTATGCCTTTTCAGGCATCTGTCAATTCCACCACCACACCCAATACGGTATAGTAAATCAGCTTTTTAACCACCTTTTTCCCTGCAAAAGTGGCCTCCAGCATCCTGGCATAAGCGTTTAACTGACCTGCATAACGGCCGGCAAACTTGTCCTTTCCTGCATTCAGCACTTCGTCTTTCCCACCTGGGTAAGATTTATAGTCAATCAGCAGCAAACCCTCCGGGGTTTCCACCACCAAATCCGCCGAACCGGTCAGCACACTTCCGTCTTCGTCTTTCATTTCAAGCGGCCATTCCTTGTAAACACTGAGGGCGTTCAGCTCTTCTTTTAAATAATTTTCAAAGCTGAACACACAGTTCAAAAGTTGTTGTGCTGTTGTTACTCCGTTCAAACCAAAACGGCGCAGTATCTCATCAATGTCCTCCTCATGGGCCTCGTTCAGCGCAAAAATGCCGTGAAAAGCATTGCCCAGTCGTTGTTCCGCATTGTCGCCGTTCAACATGCCGGTATTCAGTTGCAGTCGGGCTCCAAAATCCTTTACAATCTCAACCTTGCACAATTTGGTTCCCTCTTCAGCACTGGGGTTACGGTAATATGGTCTGAAATCGGTTTGCGGGCCTTGTTTGGCAGTAAAAAACACCTCCTGTTCAACCGTTGGCAGGTTGTCAATCTCCTCTTCATTGACCGGATCATTGAAAAAAGACAGTTTATGCAGGTGCGGTTCGGCAAACAAAACGGCTTCCTCTTTGCCTGCATTTTCTTTTGCATTTTTCCCAAGACTAAACCCGGGTTCATGTATTGCCATGCAGCGGTTGATTGAAATCTCTGCGCCATCCAGTTTGGTATTGAATGAGTTGGTCACCATGTAATCTCTGGCGCGTGTAAAGCCCACATACATCAGGCGCTGCTGTTCTTTCAAATATTTCGCTTTGGTTGCGGCAAATTCGGGGGTGGTGAGCAAGGTTTCTTCGTGTCCAACCAAATTCTCTTTATCGCCCATGGGCCAAAATGCAAAGCGGATGTAGCGCCCATTCAGGGGATTTTCAGGAGCAAAATCAGCCGAATTATGCAGGGTTTTCATGGCAAAATGCTCCTTTATCAAAACAGTTTTATCCTTGTCCTGCTTTTGTAAATCGAACAAAACCACAATGGGCCATTCCAGCCCTTTGGCTTTGTGGTAGGTCAGTACCTTCACTGCATTGGGATTGTTGCTGCCGGCTTGCTGCAAATCGTCCTTTCGGTCATCCAGAAAACGGATAAAACCATAAATACCCGCACTCAATTTCAATTTCACGCAGCGGTCGTCGTAACTATGGGCCAAGGCAATGAACTGCTGTAAATTGGCTCTTCTGCCCGTGGCATCGCCCCAGGCTGTGCACAGCCGCGCCATGTCGGTTTGTACAATCACCTTTTCAACCAAGTGTGGCAAAGACAAATGCCTCGAGTTGTCATGTAGTTCTTTTAACTTCAGAATTACACCGGCATCGCGGCCCCAGGTTGAAAGCTGTTGGTAGTATTCAGGGCTGTTTCCATGGGCGGCTTTCAAATCGCGAACAAATTTTAACCTTTCTTCCAGCAGGGCTTCAACGCTTTCCTTGCCGGGTTCGCCGGTTAGCAAAAGCAATTCAGCCACGGCCAGGTCGTTGTCTTTGTTGGCAACAAGCGCCAAACAATTCACCAAGAATCGAAATTCAGCGGTGCTCACCAGTTTGCTGCTTTCGGCGGCAACAGGTATGTTCAGGTTCTTGAAGAATTTCGCAAAATCGGCAACGCACTTGTTGGTTTTGCATAAGATGGCCACATCGCCGTAATGGGCACTACGCAGTTGTTCCAGTTCAGTATCCCAAATGCGAATGCCGTTTTCAATGCTGTTTTTTACCTGCAAAGCAATAAACTGCTGAAATTCGGCAGCATTGCCTTTGGTGCCGGTTCCTGAATGAAAATGCCAGTGAATCAACGGATTTTCCTGTGGCGAAAAACCTTCACTTGCATCGCTGCGTTTGGGAATCAGCGGCACGGTTTGGGCAGGTTGCAGGGTGGCTGTATCGCTTGTGCCGAACAATTCGTTTTTCCAGTTCGCATATTCAGGTGTTTTTTCATCTCCGTTTACCTGTTCCTTATTCAAATTCACCGTAAACAGCTGATGACTGAGCATGGGAGCAAACAAATCATTGCAAAAGTTCACCAGCCCCGGCCTCGATCTCCACGACATTTTCAGCAGGGCGGTGTCTAAATTGTTACCCGCACCTGTTTCAAAAAACCGCAGCAAATCGGCAATCAATTCAGGCGAACTGCCCCTAAAACCGTAAATGGCCTGCTTGGGATCGCCCACCCAGTAGGTTTTTTCAACTATATCACTCAGCTGTGAGAAAATGGCTAGCTGCATGGGGTTTGAATCCTGAAATTCATCCACCATCAATACCTTCACGCTGCCGGCAATATAGTTTCTTACTTCCTCCAGCTCCAGCAACCTTAAAAACAGGTTTTCCATATCCGAAAAGTCAACCAGGGAGTTGTCTTTCTTAAACGCCCTGTAGTGTTCAATGCAACGGGCGGCCAAATCAAAAATCAGGACGTTGTAGCGGTCTACATCCCTAATAAACGAGGGTGTTTTGTAAAATTCAGAAAGACTCAGCGCCCAGGCACTCAAGTTGGTGTCGTTGCTGTTTTTCTTAATCAATTTGTCTATGATGGCAGATAAATCGGCACACTGAGACCAGCTTGTTTCGCTGTTTCTGAGCTTGTTTATATCTTCAGTTTTCAGGTTTGCTGTGCCTGAAATGTTGAGGCAGTATTCTTTTATTACTTTAAAGTCAATGTCTGCATAGCCGGCTCCGTTGCCCGGAAAAAGCTGTTGCCTGAACAATCCGGTTTCAATAAAACTGCGGCTTCCGGGGCTTAAGTCAGTAATGTTGTTCGCCCTTGCAGAGTCAATTAGCCCGAGTATGTGCTTTTTCCATTTTTCCGGATCCGCCGATTTAAAATCGCCTTCCATGCTTCTAAAATCAAAGCGATTGCAGAGTTCTGTCAGTTCCTTTAATTCCTCGTCGTTCGGCACAAATGAAATGGCCTGACTGAAGTAAAACTCTGTGTCCTCGTCGCCCATTTCAGAGGTTTGAGGCGAAATACCCAGCAGGTACCAGAAGCGACGAATGTACCTGAACGCCACCGAATGAACTGTTCCAATTGGCGCATCCTGCAGGTAAATGGCATTTTCAGGTTTGCCTGATTTGAACAGGGCCGCCATGGCTCTGTCCCTTATTTCTCCCGCGGCTTTTTTGGTGTAGGTGGTAAGCATAACCTGTTCGGGCAGTAAACCTTCGTTCACCTTACGCGCCAGCAGTTGGGTCAGATAAAAAGTTTTGCCGCTGCCGGCTCCTGCGTTAATAAAAGTGATGTTTCTCATGCTATACCTCCCTTAAAAAGTTCCAGTCCGCTGTATCGATTTTTTTTCTTTTTTCCGTCTTTGTCTGCAATCGAAATCATGTCCTCAGTTTCCATTTCCATTCCATATTCCAATTCTTCCAGCTTTTCTCCTTCACCCATTTCAATTTCGCCTTGCTGTAATTTTTGCATCCTGTAGGAATATGATTTTTTGGTTTTTTCCATGGTGTTGGCTTCAGAATAGTAGTTTTCCTCGCCTGTTTGGAGAAAATCTGCCCCACCGGACTCAAAGCGGTGCCGGCTAATCAATGTGTTCGATGACATGATGAAGTAGGCAGTTTGGGTTTGCGTACCCATGGCCCGAGCATAAATGGCCAGCTGAATGGAAGCCCCATCGGCAATTTTCTTTTCATATTTAGACACATTGTAAGCCCACTTTAAATCAAATACAACCCGGGTTCCGTCCTTTTTGCTCAGCAACAAATCCATAAAACCGGTTACCTTGCCAATATCCTCTATTTCAAAATCAGGTGGCAGGGGTCTTTCGCAGCCCTCCACTTTTAATTCGTTGAGCTGAATAATCTTCAGAAGTGAAATTGCGGAGACGATGAACTGTCGCCTGAATGCTTCGCACTCAAACCGATTTTCCGGCAACAACAACACGGCTCCACCCTCCAGAATCTTCCGGTCCAGAATTTGACCAATCTCGGTTTCGGAAAGCATCTGTGCAGCAGCAGGTGTTAAAATTTCCTCCATGGCAGCGTGCGATATATTGCCTTTCAGCAGCAGCATATCGGGTATGGAAAAGGCTCCTGCCGATCGGAATTCAGCAGCATATTGCACGGTCCAGTCAAACGGAAATTCAATCAGTTTTTCCAAACTCGATGCACTTTCTTTTTGTCGGCGTTGAATCAGGTTGGGTTCAATGCGCAGAAATTCCTCCGGAGGCAATGGCAAGGCCACATTTTCGATGGGCTCAGTTAGGCATTGAATGTTCAAAATATCACTTACATCCTTGCCCGGTGAATAGTCCGTTATCAGTTTGTCTGCATTGGGATAAGCCGCTTTCAAACGGGCGAACAGCGGATGTTCGGAAGCCGGTTCTCCGTTGTGCGTTTCGCAAAAAATAAGAATGCATTGGCTTTGAGAAAGCAGTATGCTTCGTTTGCAGGCTTCAAATCCCAGCTGAATTCGGTTTCGAACGGCATAAGTCGAGGCTCCTTTTCGCACCGTTTCCTGCTCTTCTGCCTCTGAAAGAAACCGCTGACCACCACTATTGATGCCGTTGTAAAAATCGGTCCATACAAAAACACCGGCAGGGTGCACTGCGCCGCCTGCGTGGTTAATGGCATGTGCAGATTGGATTTGCCGTTGAAAATTGATAAAATCTGCCGGTTCATAGATGGAATGAATCAGTTTCAGAAAATCATCGCTTTTCATTTCTGTACTGCCTTCGTCTAATTTCTGCTTCATTCTCAAAGCCAGTGCGGCGCACATTTCGCCCAGCCATAAAAACTGCTTTCTCTCTTCCTCTTTCATCTCAAAAGAAATTCTGCCCATTATCCACTTTCGGGCATCGGCCAGCATGTCTGCAATGTCTTGCAAAACCACAGTTGTAGCGGCAGGATCTCTGAACTTCAGGTAATGTTTGATTTTTATGTCGTGTTCCGAATTGAGGTCGGCAATGCTGCTTTGTATGAATTCTTCCTTTGCACCGCCGGCCTTGAGCTTTTCAGTCAGCTTATCAGCTTCTTTTTTCTTAAAATCCTCAATGCCTGCAAGCCATTCTTTGTTCAATACTCCGGGTTTCTCCGCCAGTACTTTGCTTAAGCGATAGCGAAGTAATCCGTTTAAAGGGGAAAACGGACTTTGAAGAAAGGCCATCAGGTTGTGTATGTTCAGCGGTGCAATGTGAGCTACAGGCAGCAGTTTAAACAACTGAATGATGGCGGTATTGGCAGAATCCAGCGTTGAGCCGGTAGCAGGGCAAGAACGGGAAGACAGGCAATCGTCGAGCAAACTGCGGTCGTTGCCAACCAAAACGGGTTTCCAACCTTGTTCAAGGTTTGCCGCCAGAAATTCTGCCGCTATCAAATTGTCGGTAAAACGAATTATGCGTATTGAATGATCTGTCAGATTGAGCTCTCCCTCAAAATGACCAGTGGCCAATCCTTGCTGAATTTTATACAAATTGCTGTCCTTATTCATTGCCGCTGCCGCTGTGGGAACCTCGGTAAGCAATGGCTCAAGGTGTTGCAGAATAGTTTGAATGCGCGGGTGAAGCAGTGCGGGGTTGTCATACAGGAAAATGCGGCCAATGCCCAATTTGTATATGTCACATTGTTTCAATTTTACTTCCACATCATTCCAGCGGTCGGCTTCGCCATAATGTGCGAACCCATTTGCAATAAAGTTTCTCTCTATTTCAGCCATGTTTTGCAGGCGGGGCGAATCGTAGTTTTTAGAAGCATTCCAGCCCGAAAACAACAGTTCATCGCGCCATTCCAGCAATTGTTCGGCCACTGCCACAGGGTCTTTCCTTAGCGATTCTGCAAAAAAGGCCGTCGGTGCTTGTTCTATATATTTCTCCAGCAGTTGCTGAAACAATGCCAATCTCTCCCTGTGGGGCGGAAATTGACCGCCCAGACCCAGTCTTTTTTCCAGTTCGGCAAGCAGTCCCGGGGTGTTCAGGTAAACTGTTCCGGGTGTTGGATTTTCATTCCACGACTGCCTTGCCGCGATATGTGATGCAAAGTGAATGTTGATTTTCTGTGTTTCCATCAAAATTTTGCTGTTACCGGAATATACGATCTTTTAATTGAATTGGAATCCAAGTTTTGATTTTTTATGCGAATCCCACTTTTCTTCGCTGCAAAGTTGAAGTACGGTTTGCGACAATGATACGTCAGGTTTCAGCATTTTGCGCAGTGCGGCTTTACGGGCTACATTCAGCATTTCACCCGGGGTAAACCTAAAATCGATGGCTATTTTCTCCGCCTCGGCACGGCTCAGTCCGGGAATACACTGTTTCCACAGTTTGGCCATCACTTCAATTCCTGGTGCCGGAAAGTGAATTTTATAAAGAAATCGTCTTTCGAAGGCAGAATCCAGATTGATGGTGAGGTTGGTGGTGGCAATCAATATACCCTGAAAGTTCTCCATGTTTTCAAGCAGCAGGTTCTGCAGGGAATTGGTCATCTGATCGACCGAGGAATTAACACTCATTCGTCGGCTGAGTAATCCATCACATTCATTCAGCAGCAAAACCGGTTCTACATTTCCTGTTTTCAAATGTCTGTTGTAGTCGGTGAAAAAGTTCTTCAGGTTTTTCTCGCTTTCGCCTACCCATTTGCTTTTAATCTGGGTAACATCCAGTTTAAACACCGGTCGGTTTCCGGCTTTGGCCAATTGCAGCGCCAGTTCTGTTTTTCCTGTTCCGGGATCGCCATGCAGCAGAACGGTTAAACCCCGCATTCTGTCGGACGGTGACAGGCTTTTTTTATAGCGCTGAAACACAGCAGGTCGAATCAATTTTTCCAAATCCTTTATCTGCGTTTTTATTTTATCTTCAAACAGCAGTTTTACCGGCTGAATTTTTTCCGGTGAAATGGCGTAGGACGGAAGTTTCAAACCGCGCTTACCCAATTTCGATTTGAGTTCCGAGGTCAGTTCGGGCATGAATTTTTCAATGCCTTCCGGGGTTAATTCCAGTTCAATGTCTTCACGAACCAGATTACCACCTGCGTAGCGAACCAAACCTTTGGCAAGCGGCGGCCAGAAGCCCTCTTCAATTTCGTAGCTCACAGCGGTAATGCCGGCGCCGGATGTGGTAAAGCGCATCATATAACCAATATCGAAGGGGCGGTTTTCAAGGCAGTGCCGTGCACAAATGGCGCAAATGAGGTATTTGTTCACGAAATCGGCCCGTTTAAGTTCGCTAACGAGGGTTAGTGAATCGCAGAATGAAAAGAGAAAATCGACCTCATCGCGCATGTCGCGCTGACTGTAATAATCGTTTTCCAGCAGGTTGGTGCGGAACAATTCCAGAAATTGAATGAGGTCTCGGGGCTTAAAATCTCTTATGGCTTCAATATCGTTTGTTCGAACAGCGTTCCATGCCCTTTTGGAGAGCATGATGCGGGCGTTGGGGGTTTCGCTGTCATCAACAAAATAACCCAGTTTTTTGAGGGTGGAAATGCAATTGTATGCATCGCCCCGGTTTCCCCTTGCTCTTTCAAATATTTCAGTGAGTTTGTCCTCGTCAATGGGTTTAAAACGAAACTGCTGATGAAAAACCAGGGCCAGCACATACATTTCGTCGAGGGTAAGTCCCAGTTCAGCTGCACTGCGATTGATATCCGTTTCGCTGTTGGGGGTAACGCTGCGGGCGGCGCCCGACAAAACCTCTTTAAATACGAAGGCGAAACAATCTGTAAGTTGTTGAAAGCGATTTTTGATAAAGGAGTTTTCGGAATTCATAAATGCAAAAATTACTTTTTGGTACGCAATTATTCTGCGTTGTGAATAACTTTCAATTTTTTTTCAATTTATTTAATTAATTCATAGTTCGAATATAAATATCAACTAATTTCGCAATATGGCTAGTAGTGTTAAGGCGTTAAAACGGTATGAAATTTATGACAAGCAACTTCAGGGTGGCAAGGGAAGAACCAAGGAGCAACTGATGCAGGCTGTATATGAGGAAACGCGTGAAGAAATTTCGGAAAGAACATTTGTGAATGATTTACAGAAAATGAGGGAAGATGAGTATTTGGGTTTTAATGCTCCGATTAAGTATGTTCGGGGAAGGCATTACATTTATGAGAATAAAAATTACACCATCAATGCATCCAAAATTACGCGGCATCAATTGCGCAACTTAAGGGACGCAATAAGCATTTTATCCCGGTTTAAAAATCTTCCATTCATGTCGCATATTGTTCAGGTGGTTGAGCAGCTCGAATTTTTGCAGTCAAATGCCAGCAAAAGCAGAATGATTATTAACAATCCAATTGTTGAATTGGAAGTGCCGAGCCAATGGCCTGATTCAAATATACTTAAGGATTTGTATTTGGCCATCAACAATAAAAAAGAGGTACAGATGACCTATCAGCCATTTAATGAGGGGGAGGAGTTGGATGTGCGTGAGGTGCGTCAAAAGGTAAAGCCACTGCTTATCAAGGAATATCAAAATCGACTGTATTTGATTGCAATGAATGAAGCCGGAGAAATCAGGACTTTCGGATTGGAACGAATTCAAGCTGTGAATCGACTTGAAGGAAGGTTTAAAGATACCTTAAACTCGGAAAATTATTTTAAATATGCCCTGGGTATTACCGTGCCCAATAACGAGGAACCTCATCGCATAGAACTGCTTTTTGGCAGAACTGATGCGAACTATGTAAAAACAAGCCGACTGCATGAAACCCAGGAAATCATTCGGGAAGATTATAATGGCCTGCTGATTACCATAACCGTTTATAAATCTAAGGAATTGATCAGAATGGTGAGAAGCTTTGGCAGCGGAGTGAAGGTAATCAGTCCGGATTGGCTTGCCAATGCGGTGAAAAAAGATGCGCAGGATGTTGTAGAAGGCAATTTGCGTAACTAGAGCTTGGCTTGGCCTAACTTTGCAGGCATGCGGGTTGCGGTGCTAATTCTGTTCACCTTGTCTGTTGTCGGCACAAAGGCACAGGATGACAGCACAATTGTTCAGTCCAAAGGTTGGAACCCCCGCGATTCTTTTCACAGAGCTCTTGCACGCATTCCCGGCTTCAGACTGGGTTTCGACAGCCGCAATTCCGTTTTGGCCGGCTTGCCGGTGGGAGTGAACGGTTTTCGTTACGGACTTGATTATGGCAAAGTAGCGCTTTGGACAGGATATTACAGCAGTCGTTTGCTGAGAACCTTGGAAGCCGACACCGTGAATCAGGGGTTTGAATACACAAGCTCAACACTTGAATACTATGTTCATCAAAGCTGGCGATTTGAACTGGTGACTTCGTTTCAGGCAGGTTTGGGCCGCTATTGGGATTATCAAAAAAGTGGAACCGGCGTTGTAAGACAAAATGCAGGTTACATTGTGCCTTTGGAAATGGGTTTGGGTGGAACGGTTCGTTTTCTTAGGTATTTTGGATTTTACGCAGGTATTGGCATCCGTGTTACACCATTCAATCCAACCGCTTTCAACGGGCCTTATTGGTCGTACGGGTTAACCTATTTTACAGGTACCATGTACCGCGACTCGAAAAAACTGATGAAGAAGCTGAAGCGCTGATGCGGCTTTTAGCCCTTAGCCTTCTTGGCGTTTACCTTTTCTACATGCTCAATAAACCCTTCAATTTTCTCTACATCTATGCGGTTTGCCAGAATTTTCTTGGATTTATCGAGAACGAAAATGGTGGGGCTGGCATAGATGAAGTAGGCAGAAAGTTGATTGGCCCAGAAATCATCTTTGACATAACCCCTCAGCAGGTGGGTGAAGCCCGACATTTCGGGATGTTCCTGAAGGTATTTGATCCACTCGGCCTTTTTATCGCTGCTAGAAAGGGCAATGACCTTCCATCCTTTGCTTTTGTTGTTTTCGTAAATTTTAGCCAGTTTGGGCATCACTTCCCGGCAATGCCCGCAGGTGGGATCCCAGAAAATCATGATGGTGTAGGGTGCCTGAATGTTGGCTGTGTTCACCCAAACACTGTCCTGCGTGAGCAATTCCACGGGAGGGGCAAATTTGCCAATGAGGGTTGGACTTTTCTTAACTGCCAAAGAACAAACATTTGCAACCGTGGCGCTGTCTGTCCACCAGCATCGGTTATTGCAGTAAGTATTCATGGCAATGTGCACAGCCACAGCGTCTTGTCCCATAATGTTGCTGGCTTCAAAACGGCGCAACAGGGTGGTAATGATGAACTGCTCCAGATCCACTGAATTTTTTGATTTTTCAATGAGCATATCACACTCCTTAATCAGGCTGTCAACCTCAGGCCATACCAGTTTGTCAAAGTAGAAACTGAGTTTCTGCTTCATGATGTTGTAGGGCATGCGAACCAATCCGTCTTCGTTAAAATCAACATGATCCCAGTAATGCAGTTTGTAATTTCTGGCAGGTGCAGCGCTGTCGCGTGTTCCATCAGGCAGCAGCGGCATTTCCTCAGAAACTTCCACATCGTCCATGGCGTAAAGAAACCTGGACAAGAGATGCGAGGGATATTTTTTGATATAATTTTTATTGTAGTTCTCGCGCAGTTCGTAAATGGCTCTTTTCTTTTTATCAATGGCCTTTTTCTGCTCGGGCAGGGTGTCTGTTTTAGATTGTTCCTCGAGTTTATTCAGGTCAATGCTCATTTGCATGGTTTCACTTTTGAAAATCATGAAGGCCGTGTTTTCCTCTGAACCCTCAATTTTCAGCTTGGCCATGAAGCTCTCCTCTCCGAAGGGGATTTCGGAGGTAACGGCAAAATCCTGGTCATCGTCCATGATAAATTCAAAATAGTCAGCCATTTTGGGAAACACAAACAAGTACATACCGCGTTGCAACTTTTGAGTACCTGTAAAATTGGCCACTCCTTTTTTGTCAACCACAGTGGTATCTCTCAGGTATTTTCCATCCAGATAATGGTCGGCGATATAGACGGTATCCCCGGGTTTAACCCCTTTAATTTTGAAACGAATATTGTAATTGCCCGGCTGACGGCCGTTCCAGGGTTTGGTGTTTTTCTGTCTTGGATAAACTCCCTGATTGTAGATTTTTTTACTTGTGGGTATGTAAGGAGTGGGTTGTGCGTAAGCGGCAATAGATGTCAGGATGGCAGCCGACGCGAAAAAAAGTTGCTTAATTCCCATTGTATTTGTGATTCTGCTTTGAATAGACAAATTTTGTTCCAAAACAGTTGCTTTGCAAACATTGGGAACAGAAAATGATTTTTTCTCTGCTGTGTACGAGGTCGTGAGGCTTATTCCTACCGGTCGGGTAAGTACTTATGGTGCCATAGCCCGCTACTTAGGAACTGCCCGAAGCAGCCGAATGGTGGGCTGGGCCATGAACAACAGCCATGACTGCTTTCCGCCTGTTCCGGCGCACCGGGTTGTAAACCGTAATGGAATGCTAAGCGGAAAGGCCCATTTTGGCAGTTCAGGAGAAATGCAACGGTTGCTGGAAGCCGAAGGGGTGAAGGTAGAAAACGACAAGGTGCTGGAATTTCAGCAGCGATTTTGGGATCCGGCTTCAGAATTGGCATTGTGAATTATGGTTTCCACCAGTTTTGATTCGGATAGGGCGCTGTCAGCTTAATTTTCTCGCCTGTTACAGGATGTTCAAACTCAAGGATACGGGCGTGAAGCCCAATACTGCGGTCGGGAAGAGGCTTGCCGGCACCATACTTTAAATCGCCCAAAATGGGTAATCCGGTTTTGGACAGTTGTGCCCTGATTTGGTGAAAACGGCCGGTTTCCAGTTCTATTTCCAACAGGCAGTGATTGCCCATTTTGCTAATCACTTTGTAATGCAAAATGGCTTCTTTGGCTCCCGCCTTGGGCTGATTGTAGGTAAGTGCGCGGTGCGTTTTGCTGTCTTTTCCGAGGTAGTGTTGCAGCTTCGCCTCTTGTTTGTCGGGCGTTTCGCTTACCAGGGCGTGGTAAATTTTTCTTGTGCTTTTGTTGCGAAATTGCTCGTTCATGCGGGCCAGAGCTTTGGAAGTACGCGCGAGCAAAACCACACCGCTTACAGGTCGGTCGAGGCGGTGAATGAGGCCGACAAACGCTTTTCCGGGTTTGTTGTATTTGGTGGCGAGGTAATCTGAAACCAAATCGAGGAGGTGTGTGTCGCCGGTGCTGTCACCCTGCACGGGCAGTCCTGCCGGTTTATTGATGGCAATGAGGTGGTTGTCTTCGAACAGAACTGATAGTGACACGGGGCAAAGTTCGGGGATTGAAAGTTGTGTTTTCATATCTTTATAACCAAGCCCGCCCTATTTTTGCACCCCTTGAAAATCCTATCCGGTCAGAACAAAGAAACCACAAGACAAATTTTAAAACTGTCATTGCCCATTATTATGGGTCAACTTGGCGTGGTGCTGATGGGTGTGGCCGATACCCTGATGGTAGGAAGACTGGGTAAGGATGTGCTGGCCGCGGCCAATCAGGCGAACAACATATTTTTTATGGTGTCGGGTCTTACCTTCGGAATCATGTTTGCAGTGAGTACGCTGGTAAGCATCAAGGCGGGTGAAGGAAACGAAACCGATACATTTACAACTTACCGAGCCGGACAATGGGTTGCTTTATTGCTTTTTATTGCGCAGTTTATCATTCTTGAACTGATTGTGTCGAATTTTGAGTTGCTTGGGCAGCAGGGCAGGGTAAATGAACTTACACCCGGGTTTTTGAGAATACTGAATTTTTCGGTGCTTCCATTGTTGATTTCGCTGGCAAGCAGGCAGTACACCGATGGACTGGGGCATACCAAAGTGGCCATGTCAATTACCTTTGGAGGCCTTGCGCTGAACATATTTTTAAATTACCTGCTTATTTATGGTAACTGGGGTTTCCCCTCAATGGGCATGAATGGGGCGGCATGGGCAACTCTGATTGCCAGAATTTGTATGGCACTGACCGGCATCTGGTATGTTCGGTACTCGGGGTTTCTCGCCAAATATCGTCCTGCCGCGATGCCGACATGGAAAGAAATACAGCAGGAAACGCGAAAAATTTGGAAAATTGGCTTGCCGGTGGGTTTACAAACATTTGCCGAATGGGCTTGTTTCAGCATTTCGGGCATTATGGTGGGTTGGCTTGGTTCAACTCAGCTGGCAGCGCATGCGGTTGCTTTGAATGTAGCTTCGGTGGCCTATATGGTTGTGAGTGGTTTTGCCATGGCCGGCGGAATTTTGATGGGCAATGCATTTGGCGCACAGGAAGGAAAAAAAATGCGCAAAGTGGCGAATGCCACTTTTGCCATCATTGTTATTTATGAATTATTGTCTGCCGGTATTCTACTTTTGTTTAATGCAGAAATTGCCGGATTATACGGGGTGGACAGCACTGTGATGCCCATTATTCTGCCCTTATTCTTTCTTGCTGCCTTGTTTCAAATTGCAGATGGAGTTCAGGCAGGCGGCATGAATTTGTTGAGAGGTATTACCGATGTAAACTGGGCTTCAGTCATTTCCGTTTTGTCTTATTGGGTTGTTTCCTTACCGTTGGGTTATATTTTAGGAGTTTCGCTGGGTTGGGAGGTTTTCGGAATTTGGACCGGATTTACAACCGGATTGTTTGTTGCTGCAATTTTTGGTGTTTGGCGCTTTTATTACCGCCTAAAAGTGATGAAATTTGCCAATTATGGGTAAGTTCTTTGCGTATTTCGGTATTCTTACTTTGTTTGTTGCTCAACCTTTAACCGCGCAACGAAGAGAAAAAGGCGATGCAAGCAGTATTGATGTGTTCGCGTCACCCTCTATTGGAATGCGCATTTTGACCAAGTACAAAGTGCCTTCCGGCTTTGCAGGCAATCAGTTTCTTTTTCGGGATTCATTAAACAGGGCAGACAGACCGGGACAGAATTTGAGTTTTGGGATCAATTACACCCGCAAGAAAAATGCCCTGCAAGGGGTAACTCTTGGGCTTGCCTACACTACCATTGGTTTTAGAAGGGTAATTGAGGATGTGGAACTGGGCTCCGATATCCATCCCAAAGTAGGTTATGTAGCCGGTTTGGTGGGTTCGGGGCATTTGCAGATCAATCACAATTTCAGGTACCATTACATAGAAGCTTCATGGTTGCAGTATAAAAGCGCTGAGGGTTATACCCGCAATTTGAAAGAATTTGACATTTGGTACATGTATGGTTTAAGTGCCGCAGCCCTGCTTCGCGACCGCATATTTATTGAAACCATCGGCTTTACCCACAATGGAAAAAGCAATTTTTCGGTGAAGGATGACAACATAAAGGGTGTGCTGCCGAATGCATTTGTGAATTTCGGTTTAAGGGCCGATTACAACATGTTTGCCAAGACCAACGCATTTGTTCAGCCGCGGCTGAGAATTCCTTTACTGCCTTCGGCTACAGGCGATCAAACCATTTTTATTCCTCAGATTGGCGTGGATGTAGGGCTGGTGTTTAAGCTGGGCGAATAATTACATTCTTTCTACCATTTTAATACCGAGCAATCCGCAGGCATTTTTAAGCGTGTTGGCTGTGAGAACCGCGGTTTTTAGTCGAAGAGCCTTTTTGCCCTGATCGGTTTCGCGAAGCAATGGCAACTCATTATAAAGCCGGTTGAAAGATTTAGCCAAATCGAGGCAGTACTGGGCAATGACGGCTGGAGAATAATCGTTGCAGGCCGAGAGCACAGTTTTGGGGTAGTTGTAAAGGTGGCTGAGGGTTTCAGTTTCTGAAGAATGTAAATCGGTGCCGGGAACTACGGATTGCCACTCGCTGCCGGCTTGTTTTAAAACGCTGTTGATGCGGGCATAAGTGTACAGTACAAACGGGCCTGTATCTCCCTGAAAGTCGATGCTTTCAGCCGGGTTGAACAACATTCGTTTTTTGGGATCGACTTTGAGAATGAAGAACTTGAGTGCGGCAATGCCGAGAGATTCGTACAAATTGTCCAGTTCAGCATCGTTCATCCCTTCTGTTTTTCCCAGTTCGATGGTTTTTTCTTTAGCCGTTTTGTGCATTTCGCTGAGCAAATCGTCTGCATCTACCACAGTGCCTTCGCGACTTTTCATTTTGCCGCTTGGTAAATCAACCATGCCGTAGCTAAGGTGATACATGCCCTTTGCATAGGGTCGCCCTAGTTTTTGCATAATGAGGAACAGCACTTTAAAGTGATAATCTTGCTCATTCCCTACCACATAAATACTGCGATCGGTTTTGTGTTCGCGGTATTTTAAATCAGCGGTGCCAATGTCCTGGGTAATGTAAACCGAGGTTCCGTCTTTACGCAGTACCAGTTTATGGTCAAGGCCTTCGGCGGTGAGGTCAATCCAAACGCTGCCGTCATCTTTGCGGTAGAAAACGCCTTTTTCAAGCCCTTCGGCAATGAGATCTTTACCGAGTGTGTAGGTATTGCTTTCGTAATAAAACTGATCGAAGTTTACACCAAGTCGGTTGTAAGTATGCTCAAATCCTTTGTACACCCAGCCGTTCATGGTTCGCCACAATTCAATCGTAGCCTGATCGCCGGCTTCCCATTTGCGAAGCATTTCCTGGGTTTCGAGTAAAATGGGGGCTTGTTGTTCGGCCTCATCTTTTGGCATTCCACCGCTTAGCAGTTCTTCAATTTCGGCTTTGTAGGCCTTGTCGAACTGAACATAATATTTGCCAACTAGATGATCGCCTTTTAGGCCTGAAGACTCGGGAGTTTCACCATTGCCGAAGCGTTGCCAGGCCAGCATGCTTTTGCAAATATGAATACCGCGGTCGTTGATGAGGTTGGCTTTTACCACCTCGTAACCGGCTGCTTTCATGACTTCGGCAATGCTGTAGCCGAGCAGGTTGTTGCGAATGTGACCGAGGTGCAACGGCTTGTTGGTGTTGGGTGAAGAATATTCAACCATCACCTTGCCTTTGGTGCCGGAGGAGGCACCAAAGTGAATGTTATTCCAGTTTTCTGAAAGAAAGCCTGTCCACACGGTGGGATTGACTGTGAGGTTTAAAAATCCTTTTACAACATTGAATTTGAGTACCGGAAAACCAGCGGCTGTCAGTTTTTCGCCTATGGCCTGAGCAGTTTCTTGCGGACCGGTGCGGCTAAGTCGCGTAAGCGGAAAAACAACAAAAGTGTAATCGCCTTCGAAATCCTTATTGGTTTTTTCGAGTTTGGCCTGATTGTATGGTTGCCCATACAATTCTTCGACTGACTTGTTGATTTGCTCCGCTATAACCTGCTCAATGTTCATGAATGCGCGAAATTACCTGAATGTGCTGAGATTTTGAATTGCATTGCGCATTATGCATGGTGGTAACCCGTGTTTTTGGCAATGCACATGGCCCTGTAGAGTTGTTCTGCCAGCACCAGCCGGGCAAGGTGATGCGGAAAGGTGAGGTTTGAAAGGCGAATGCTGCGGTGCTGACTGAGAAATTGTGGTGTGAAACCGTAAGCTCCGCCTATGCCGATAATAATGCGTCCGCGGAGTGTAGCCAATTCCTTTTGCATTAAGTTAGAAAATTCTGTGGAGGTGAAGGACTGTCCGCGTTCATCGCAAAGCATAAGTATATCGCCGGGTTTGGTATTTTTTAGCAGGGTTTGACTTTCGGTTTCCTGCTGTTTTTCGGGTTCTTTCACCCGGGCTGCTGGAAGTAGCAGCAACTCTGTTTTCCACGGACCATTCAGGCGTTGAAGGTATTTGCGGCACAGTCCGTCTATTTCGCTGTCGCGGTGGTTTTCTATGGCCGCAATGACAATGGACAAGACCTGATTAGTTGGTGTTGAGGATGTCGAGAATTTTATCCAGCTTGGGCGACAGAATGATTTCGGTGCGGCGGTTTTTGGCTCTACCTTCGGCAGTTGTATTGTCGGCGACGGGTGTAGTTTCGCCGCGGCCGCTGGCTGTGATCCGATTTTCGTTCATTTTGCCATCGTCCGTGAGAATGCGAACAATGCTGGTAGCGCGCAGAACGCTTAAATCCCAGTTGTCTTTGATTTTTTCACTGTTCATGGGTTTGTTGTCGGTGTGTCCTTCAACCACCACGGTAACATCGGATTTTTTATTGAGTGCTGCTGCAAGTTTCACCAGTGCTTCTTGTCCTTTGGGGTCTACTGAAATGCTACCGCTTTTGAACAGCAGTTTTTCAGCCATACTTACATACACTTTGCCGTTGCGGTTTTCCACTTTGATGTCGAGTTTATCGAAGCCGGAAAGGGCTTTGGCAATTTCATCCTTCAGGGCACGAACTGTGCTGTCTTTGCGGTTGAGTTCGCTTTCAAGACTTTTCACCCTTGCACTGGTTTTTTCCAGTTCCTGCCTGATGCTTTCAACCTTGCCTCTTTCAATTTCGGCTTTGGCCAATGCATTGTTCAGTTCCAGTTCCTTTTGCTGAATGGCTTTATTTTTGGCATCGAGCTCAGCGGCAAGGCGTTGTTTTTGTTCGCCCAGCTGATCGCCGAGACTTTTAATAAAAGCGGTATTTTCGGCCAGTTGGTTGTGGCATAGGCCCAGGCTGTCGAGTATTTGAGAAATGCGTTTGTCGAGTGATGCGCGTTGGCCTTCGAGATTTCTGATGGTTTCCTGAAGTTCCTCGTTGCGGGTTTCGCACTCGGTTACTTTTTTATTCAGTTTTTGTTCAGCCAGTGCTTTGGCGGCTTCCAGTTCCTTGTATTTTTTCATGGGAACTATGCAAGAGCCGAGAGTAAACACCGTAAGTATCCAAAAATATTTCATTCCTACAAAAATAAACCGCCTTTGCAACTGGGGGTTTTGTGGTTTTTAACACGCCCAACGCAATGGACAGTTGAGTGTGTTTGCTAAATGCCTTAATTCGGACTTTTTCGGATTTTTCTTTTGGCCTGCCTAAGAGTTGCGCGACTTTCCTTTTCCTTTGTTCTGGTAGCTTCTGCGTGATTGGTATTTCCTGCAGTACGGAGTTCTTCAAGTCCTAGTATTTCTAACTGACCTCCAGCGTTCGCAAATTCAATTTTCAGGTGATGCAGGTTGTCTATAACAGTGAAATCAACAACATTACAATTCGACAGATCAATGGTTGCAGATGTGGTTTGGTCCAAATTTTGGATTTCACGCTTTATGCCGCGCCAGTTACTGAAAACAGCAGCGCCGGCCACTTTAAGGCAATGCCCATGTATGTGAGTGTGTGCTTTAAAAACGCTTCTTACCGGTGTGCCCAAAATCATTTGGGAAATTAGTTTGACTGCAATCCCGGCGGCAATTCCCAGCAATAAATCGGTGGCGATGGTCGTTATCACCGTTATTAAAAAAACTGTAAGTTGTTCAATTCCAATTTTAGCCATTCGGCCAAATTGACCGGGAGATGCAAGCTGATAACCAATGCCTATGAGTAATGCAGCCAGTGCAGGTGTAGGTATTAAGTTGTTGAATCGTATCCCAAGCAAAAGAAATATCATCATGAACAATCCATGAAAAAAATTGGCCCAACGGGATTTTGCTCCATTTTTAATATTCGCTGTACTTCTTGCTACTTCGCTAATCATGGGCAAAGCGCCCAGCAGTCCACAAAGTATATTGCCTATTCCCACAGCAATCAAATCTTTGTTGGCATTGCTTTTTCTCTTTAGTGGATCCAGCATATCAATGGCCTTCACAGTGAGTAAAGACTCAATACTGCCTATAAGAGCAAACAATAAAGTGTATTTAATACTCAAGTAAAAAAAATCTGCTTTAAATGCAGTCCATTGAACATGAATTCGAAGTGTTTCAGCGAGTCCTTTTTCGAAGTGCACAAAATATTTGCTATCCAGTTCTATGTATTGGCCTAGTGGAATTGCAATGAGCATTACAACTACGGGAAAAGGAATGTGTTGAAGCCAGCTTTTTTTTATTCTAGGCCATAGAAAAACAATCATTAAACTGATTATGCCTATAAGTGTTGCTTCGCCATTCCATGTGGATATGCTGTTCGGAATCGCCAACAATAAATCAATGGGTTCTGTAATGGGTTTGCCCAGCGAGTCCACGGGAGAAACTCCGAACAGTACATGAATTTGTTTGCTGAAAATTATTATACCAATCGCGGCCAGCATACCCAGCAATGCGCTTAAGGGGAAAAAGTCAACAATTGAGCCCAATTTGATGAGACCGAAGAAAATTTGGATCAGGCCGGCGATGACGATTGTTCCAAGTGCCATTTTCCAACCCAATTGTGTATCTCCCTGCCCGAAATCTGACACGGCAGCAGCCACAATTGCAATCATGCCGGCTGCCGGACCTTTAATAGTTAGCGCAGATCCGGCTAAGAAAGAAACAATTAATCCACCAATCATGGCGGTTATAAGTCCCATAACAGGCGGAAAATCAGATGCCCTTGCAATACCCAGGCTCAAAGGCAGTGCCAGCATGAATACCAGAAAACCACTTACTGCGTCCTGAGATAATTTATCTTTGAGTTTATTTGTATTCTCAGGCAAGTTGGTTTTCGCCATATTTAACTACTTTCGGGGTGGTTCAAAAATTCATATCTCTCAGCAACCGCGATTTATACATTTGAATTGTGTTTTCCAATCCAAAATACAATGCATCGCAAACCAGTGCATGACCTATTGATACTTCTAGCAAGCCCGGCAAGTGGATTCGTAAATAATGCAGGTTGGTTAAATCCAGATCGTGACCGGCATTGATACCCAGTTTGCATTGCAGCGCCTCGTTGGCTGTGAGAATGTAGGGGCGAATGGCATCGGCAGGATTCTGTGCGTAGTTTTTAGCGTAGTGTTCGGTATAAAGTTCAATTCTGTCGGTTCCGCAGTTGGCGGCACCTTCAACCATGGCTGGATCGGGGTTGAGAAAAATGCTGACCCTTATTTGGTTTTCGTGCAGTCGGGCAACAGTTTCTTTTAAAAAATGCAGATGAGTCAGTGTGTCCCAGCCGTTGTTGCTGGTAAGAACTTCAGGTGGGTCGGGAACAAGGGTTACCTGTTCGGGTTTTATTTCTTCAACCAGTTTTAAAAAGGATTCTGATGGATAACCTTCAATATTGAATTCAGTATGAACAGCCGATTTCAGCGCGTAAACATCGCTGTAGCGAATGTGTCTTTCATCAGGTCGGGGGTGAACGGTAATGCCTTCAGCTCCAAATCGTTGACAATCTATGGCGGTTTTTACCACATCGGGATTGTTACCACCTCTTGCATTGCGCAATGTGGCTATTTTGTTAATGTTGACTGATAGTTTGGGATTCACGGTTTCCAAATGATTTGCGCAAAGATACGCTGCCCAATACTTGCCTCTCCTTCTGAATTGACTGAGTTAGAGGTGGCCAGTCGAATACCTGCCTTCACTTTTTTACTGAGGTTTTTGGTGAGAAGCAGGTAGGCCGATTGACCTTTTCCGTAAAAGCCCACAGTGCCAAAATCATATAGCAATTGATTTTCATAGGCGTAAATTCGGTTGTAATAGCCGGAAATATTGAACAGCGTGTAACGGGCAATGAGCTGGGTTTTGCTTTTTTTTAGTCGTCCGGTATATTCTGCATAAAACAAACTGCTTTTCTCTTTTATCCCGTTCGTTGTATTCAGGCTATGTTCAGCCCTAAGTTCAATGCGGCTTAATTCACTAACCTGTGCGGCAATGTTGGCTCTCAACATTCGAACGCTGTACATTTCGGTTGCTTTCAATGCCCCTGCTGCTTCAGAAATCGGGCGATTCAGCTGTCGCATTCGCAAGTACATTTGTGTTTTTTTGGTTACAGCAATATCCAGTTGCCATAACATTTCTGTGTTGTAAGACGGGGCGTACAATCTGCTGTTTAGCCAGGGTTGAACCCACAGATCGGAATAGTGACTGAGGCTGATTTTTCGTGTAAAATTTACTTTTATTCCGGTGTAAAATCCCCGTTCATTCTGGGGAGAATTTCCGAACGAAGTGCTAAACGGGCTGATAAATCCGGGTGAATAATCGCGGTAATGCAGGGCAAGTTCCGTCCATTTTCCGAGAGAGATGAGGGCACCGGCTGAGATGGCATTTATTCCTTGTTCCAGTTGTCTCGCAAATTCACTAAAAAGGTGAAGCCTGCCGAGAGTGTGGCCTTGCCAAGCGTGAAAGAAGGTTTGTGTTTTGCCCGATGGATAGAATAGTTTGTAAAGGTCTTCACTTTTCTCAGGAGCCAGGTTGGTTTGAAAATGTGTGAGGCCCATGCCGGCATTTCCAATCCTGCCCGTGTGATTCAGCCACATTCCATTCATTCTGCGGTCAAGAACAGCTTTTCCCGCCAGTTCGGCATTGTTGCGATGGAGTCCATCCAGATCAACAGAAGTAAAGCTATTGCCGAATGAAGCCGTATCGCCGAGCCTGGCGTTAAGTGCGTTTCTGGCCGTTGCTGTGGTCAATTCCCACTTTCTAAATTTCAGTGTTGCGGCCATTCCCCGTAAAAACAAAAATTCATTCACCCCGCGATAAGCCTTGAGTGCAGGTTGTGCCCTTTTTATATTTAATACGCTGGCACTTTTGCCAATACCAATACCCGATCCCATGACCAGGCCCTGTCCTATGCTGAGCAGGTAATCACCGGCAACCAGTGTTTTAACTGCGCCCAGGTTGTAAACAGCGGCGTGCGCCGACAAATAGTCCGGACCGTTTTTCCACCACAATTCCCCAGGATCTTTTTCAGCAGTTATGCCAAAACTGTACCTTCCGGCCTGCGTGTAGCGAAGCCTTGTGCTGGCCTGAAACAGGTCGCCTGCGTATGCCTCACCCGGGTCGGGGTAACGCCGTTTAAGGGTGTTTACCCATTCCCATTTTCCTTGTGAGAGTGATTTTCCAAAGGTTTTAAGAATGTCGGCGGCGTTTGGGTTGATGCTGACAAAAATTTGCAATGCCCGAATTTGCTCAGGAGTGAAACCCAGTACCTGTAACTCGCTGATGTGCAAAAAGGGGCCGTATTTTTCACGGTGAGCCACAATGCCGGTGGCCTGAACGGGAGTAATCAGAGGAAAGTTCAGCAGTTCGTCTGCAGTGGCTTTATTCAGATTTACGGGTTTATCGATGAATGCGGTTAAATCTTCGTAAATCTGGGTATAATCTGCATTGGTTTCCAGGGTTTCAAGGTACCGTTCTATTGTGAGTCTGATGTCTTCCGGTACCTGCCCTCGTATAGTGGCGAAGGCGAAAAGACAAGAAAGAATCAGCCCCAGTTTTTTCATTTTGATAACCAATGGATGCCCAATGAAGGAGAGAAGCCCAATTGGGCATGGTAGCGAGAAGACAGGGCAATACCGATGTTGTTTTTTATAAATTCAACGCCCGCTGAAATGGGTTCGGGTCCTGATTGCAGTGCACCCATAAAGTGCAGTTTTTTTGCCACTGTGTGGCGAAAAGCTATGCCGTAAATGGCCTCGTCAACCGAAGAATAGCGAAATTGAGCCCATATCTTGGTGTTTTGATTTGAGATATAACCTATTGAAATGGCAGCAGCCGGGTTTTCACTAAAATAAGCATCTTGCTGAAGCCATGGATTGATAATGACAGCCGATGCATCCCATTTTTCATTCATGCGAAATACGGTGCCTATTTTGCCGGTGAGTCTTCCGGGTCTGTCGTAGCCGGGGTCTTGCCTTATACCCGACCATCCTACCGAAAATCCGGCGCTAAAATTGGGATTGAATTGCTGCGCCACAGAAATATGAACACCAGTTGAGTTGAAATGGGTGGTGCCTCTGTAGGCCATGTCAGCGCCGAATGTGGTATTGGCCGCTTTGGTGGCAAAGCAAAATCCGCCGTTGTTGATGTTCGTTCCCGTAAACCGCTGTTGCATCCACAATCCGGCCCTGTATTTTTCCTGAAAAACTGAAGCCGGCTGATTGGCCATGCCAAATGCGGCGGCGGTATTGGCTTCATTTCCGCCCAGTGCAGTAATCAGTGCGCCTGACTGTGCTCGCAATCCAAAAACAAGACCTAAAGAAATAAAGAGTGAAAGATTTCTCAATCGAGTGAGTTTTTCAGTTGCACAAGTTTTTCGCGCAAATCGCGCAGTCTTTTCAACAATTCGGTGTTTGGAGATTCAGCCAATGTTCCGGATTTCACCTTTTTGCTGGCTTTAGACAATTTGATGCCCTTTTCGTGGGTGAGATAATGAATTTCCTTCAGAATATCGATGTCTTTCAGGTGATAAATGCGATCCCCCTTTTTGTTTTTCATCGGTTTCAACTGCTTGAATTCTTTTTCCCAAAAGCGAAGCGTAGATGCCGGAACCCCAAGCATTTTGGACACATCGCCGATTTTATAATATTTCCGGGTTTCTTTTTCCTCTTCCATCAGTCGAATCGTTTTGTTTCTCGCTTGCTCATTTCTATCATACGGCGGTATTGCTCGTCGGTTAAATCGTTATGGTAGAAGAATGCGGGATTAAGTGGATTGCCGCCTCGCCGAACCTCATAATGAAGGTGTGGTCCGGTACTTCTGCCGGTGCTGCCAACATTTCCGATTAGCTGTCCTCTTTTTACACGCTGTCCGGGTTGTGCCACAATGCGGCTTAAATGCCCATACAAAGTGGTGTACCCGAAGCCATGGTCGATAATTACATGATTGCCATATCCCCAGCCGTCGTTCATACTTTTCATGACAACACCATCGCCGGTTGCATAAACTTCTGTGCCAATGTCAGCGGTAAAATCCATGCCGGCGTGAAAGGTTGAGGTGCGGTAAAACGGATCAATTCTGTAACCGAAACCGCTGGCCATGCGGGTTAAATCTTTGTTGGCAACGGGCTGTATGGCAGGCAGGGAGTTTACAAAATCTTCTTTGCCGCGAATGAGGGTTTTCAGGCTTTCGTAAGAACCCGACTGGGCAGTGATGTCGATTTTTAATTTATCCATTTTTAAGCGCAACCGACGAATAAGCTCGCCTTCCGGTAATGTTTTTAGTTCTGAATAATCGGCCCCACGGTAATCGGTGGGTTTGGGTGGGTCGGCTTCATACATGGCCCGGTAAATTTTCAAATCCCGTTCTTTCAAGTCATTCAGGTTTTTGTCAAACTCTTCCAGTTTTCTCTCAATCTGTTTCATTTCCCGTTTTAGGGCTTTGTTTTCAGTAAGTAAGCCCTTTTCTCGAGGTGAAGCAAACAGCCGGCTGAATATGAATGAAAGCATGAGACCGGTCACAATAACAAGACTGGTAACGCCGATAACCCGCCAAATAATATAACTTTTATTGTCCCTAACCCTCTCAAAACTGAGACTTTTGGGATTGAAAAAGTATTTGGTTTTGCGGGCCATGTTGCGGATTAGTGCAATATTAACCCCTGGCAATTAAATTATTTGTTTATTGCCGCGGATAAATGTCCATTTTGCTTGTCAGGCATATAAATTCTATGATGAGGATGTGTGCGCAGAGGAGAGAATTAAAGCTATATTTAGCTCTTGTGAGAATGGATTGAAAAAGTTCAGAGCATAGGAAAAACAAGGGTTAATGTGATACAAAATGAGCAGTGTCATTGAAAAAATAATTTCAAATTTTACAGAGTATCGATATATTCGCAGAAGATTTAACCATGAAGAAATTCATTTTAGTTTGTTCAATTGCACTTTCAGGCGTTGGTGCCGCAATGGCTCAAACATCAAACAATCCCTGGGGCATTTCATTAAGCGGTGTATTTAAAGAATACAATGGCGAATTCGGCAGAACGCTTATGCAGTTCCGTTATGCCAATATTCAGGGAGGAGTAGCGGTTACCCGCTACATTAATAACTGGATAGATGCCAGTGTAAACCTGAATTATGGTAACTTCTACCACGATCCTACGCCCTGGTTTCCCAGCGCACAAACCCCAACTTTGAATTTTAAGGGTTTGAATACCGGCCTTACCGGAAGATTCAAATTCAACAATGGTGAATGGTTAAAAGAAGAATCGTTCTTCGCCCCTTATGTAAGTTTGGGTTTGGGTTATTTCACCGGAAAAAGGCAATTGCCTGATTGGGATGCTACCTGGAAACAAACAGGCTTGTTCCACATACCAATGGGTGTGGGTGTAAATGTTCGTTGCAGTAAAAGGCTGGAATTCAACCTCAGCAGCCAATGGATGATGTCGTTTACCGATAAATTTGATGGTGTTACTTCCGGTAAAAGAAAAGACCAGTTGATGGAGCACCGCTTCGGCTTTACTTACAACCTGGGCAAGGCGGCGGCCAAAGCTGAAGGAACCGACAAAAAGGAGAAGAAAGAGAAAAAAGAGAAAGAGAAAAAAGATGTGAAGGCTGAAACTCCAAAAGCCGACAAGTAAAAAATCGAAAAACAATGGAAAGCCGTCCTCAAAAGGGGCGGCTTTTTATATGCCCGCTTCCAGATATTCGGCAGCTCGCTTCACATATTCGTCCACATTGTTCCGAATTCTCTCTTTCACGCTTTCGTCAAGGGTTTTAACAATTTTTGCAGGCACCCCCATCACCAAACTAAATGGCGGAATTACCATGCCTGAGGGAACAAGTGCGTTTGCCCCCACAATGCTGTACTCTCCAATTTGCGCGTTGTTCAGAACAGTGGAATGCATTCCTATGAGCACATTGTTTGATATGCGAGCACCGTGAACAATGGCCGAATGGCCGATCACACAATCCCGACCAATGATGCAGGGGTCACCGGGATCGGCGTGTAAAACCGCATTATCCTGAATGTTGGTGCGATTACCAACCTCAATTCTGTCGGTATCGCCCCTTAAAACAGCACCAAACCAAACACTGCTGTAATCACCCAGTTTTACCTGTCCGATGGCTACGGCTCCGGGTGCAATGAAAACATTTATTCCCTTTTCAATGGGTTTTTTAAGTATATCTTTTAGCATGGTGATTCAATCGCAGGTCAAATATGCTTTTTTTGCAGGGTATGCGCAAGTTGTTTGTTGGAATTCGCCGAATTTGGGGTGTTGAAGATGAAACTGCTCCATTTATGGCGGGTGAAAAAATGGCAGAAGTTGGCAGTGCAACCAATTCATGGCTCCTCGTAGAAGATGGTCATTTTACCGGCTGGGGCAGCATGAATGGACCCATTCCCGGTGCCGATGAGCAATTAGATTTAGACGGATATGAAGTCCTGCCGGGTTTGGTAGACTCGCATACGCATTTGGTATTTGCAGAGCCCAGAACGCAGGAATGGGAACTAAGAATAAAAGGGGCCACCTACGAGGAAATAGCAGCGGCCGGGGGCGGAATTTTGAATTCTGCTCAAAAACTTAGAGCAAAGGATGAAGCAGAATTGTTCGACGAAGCCCTGCTAAGACTTGAAAGAATGATGGCACACGGCACCACCTGTGTTGAAATAAAAAGTGGTTACGGACTCAGTCTTGAAAGCGAATTGAAAATGCTGAGGGTGGCAAGAAAGCTAGGCGAAAATTTAGCGGCCACAGTAAAAACCACTTTTCTGGGGGCTCATGCCATACCATTTGAGTTTAAAGGTAACAGGGAAGCTTACATTCGACTTATTATTAATGAAATGCTGCCTGCTGTGGCTGAAGAAGGGCTTGCCGATCATGTTGATGTTTTTTGTGACCGAGGATTTTTCACACCCGAAGAAACCATCCGAATATTGGAGGCGGCAGAAAAACGGGGGTTGCCGG
>CANHCW010000010.1 GCA_947459165.1 Flavobacteriales bacterium | reverse complement strand
CGTTAATGTAGCTGTATTTCAAAATATTTTGCCTGTTGGTTACATTCACCAGGTCTATGGCCAGTTCGTGGCTCACTCGCTTGCCGTTAATTCTGTAAGCCACCCGCAAATCAAATCGGGCGTAGTTACTTCCAAAACTGATTGAATTCTTCTGTGCATCTACGCCCACATATTCGCGTTCGCGAATGCTCTGCAAAGTATCCATGGGTGAAGTGAGTCTTGCTCCTGCCAGGGTAATTTTTCCGCCAATATTCAGCGAGTTGCGCTTGTTAAATGTCCATTCTTTCGCAAACAAAGCGTTAAATGCATAACGGGTATTAAAATCGGTGCTTCTCCACACCATATCGCTACCACGGTAACGGGCTTCAAACAAACTTAAGGTTGCAAGATAATAATAACCGTGAGTAAAGAATTTTTCAGCCGTTAACTCAATACCGTAGTTGTAACCGGCACCCTTGTTGGTTAAAGTATCAGGGAAAAAGCGACTGAAACCGGAACCCGTGTTGGCCAAACTGAATGATGAAATGCGGGTCTCAACAGGGATATTGCTCAGTTGCTGATAATATGTTTCCAACTTGGTCCTCAAATCCTTTTTCACCTGCCAGTCCCAACCGGCAATAAAATGGTTGCTGCGCGTCATTCCCATACCCTGATTGTGGGGTGCTGCATTTCCGGGTTTGATGTAAAAATAGGTGTAGGGCGATTGAATTTGGGCGTGCGAACCCAACCCCAGATTGAATGCGTGTTTTTTGTTCGCCTGATACCTCAAGCCTGCCCTTGGCTGCAAACCACCGAATGATATGCTGCTTTCACTAAATGCAGCCTTGCCGTTTGAAAGCGGCCTTGAACGAATACTGAAAACCGAAGTGGTAATACCCGCCGTAATGGTGGTTTTGGTTCCCAGTCGGTATTTAATATGCCAGTAAGGCATCAGCAACAAGCCCTGCCCATTGCTGTTCCAACGGGTAAACCACTTCCAGTAAGCACTTTTATTGCTGCTGTCGAAATTGCGATTGCTGTCCTGAAACTGAAAGTTGTAATGAGTGGCCTGCATACCATAACGCATGGATGTACGCGCCGAAAGCTTGGTGTTGAAGAAGGCGTTGAAGCCCAATGTGGCGGTCTTGAATCGGTAATCGAGGTTCGGCACCATTGAATCTAGCTGATATTTGTAAAATGACTCTCCATCTCTCACCACTGTATCGGTAATTTTTCTAAACACCAAAGTATGGTTGGCTTTTACAGTTTGAGAACTATAAGCAACTGTTGCCTGCAAATAACTTTTCTTACTGATGTTGTAATTAAACTTACTGCCAACCACGCCCATTGAACTTCCAAACTTTTGATCGCGGTCGTTATCTCCGTATAGGTTTCGGGTACTTTCCTTTTGCTGACTGATGAGCACATTGATTTGACTTGCACCTCCTATACCAAAAAACGATAGATTCGCTTTTTTTCCCATGGGGAAGTTGAGTTTGAAAGACAAATCCTGGTAGTTGGGAACAGCATCTGTACCAATAGGTATTTTCAACGCACTGAACATGGCCAGTGTTGAATACCGGTATGCAAACAAAAAACTGGCTTTGCTCTTTTTGGAGAAAGGTCCTTCAGCCATCACATCCCAGCCCAGAAAACCAAGCTGACTGCTCAATTCAGTTCTTTTCGAACTTCCGTTTCTCAATTTCAAATCAAATACTCCGGCAATACTGTTACCGTATTCGGCGGGAAAAGCGCCGGTAAAAAAGTCACTGTTGGCCAGTATGCGGTTGTTAATGATGCTTACAGGTCCACCGGTGGTTCCCGGAATGGAAAAGTGGTTGGGATTGGGAATATCTATTCCTTCCAGTCGCCACAACACACCACCGGGACTGTTGCCTCGCACAACAATATCGTTACGGCTGTCGTCTGCCCCCTGAACACCGGCAAAGTTGCTCGCCATGCGGGCGGGATCTCCCCTGCTGCCGGCGAAACGATCGGTTTCATCAACAGTAAACAACCTCGCACTCACCAATGCATTTTCGTTATTGGGTTGGCCTGCTTTTCCTTTTGATGTGATTTCCACCATTCCTACACTCACCAACTCTTCTTCCATCTCAATTTGCAACACAACCTCTTTTCCGCTTGTAACAATAATATTGGGCAGAACAATCGGCTTGTAACCTTTTAGGTTAATGCTCAAATCCTGACGACCTACGGGCACCCGGGCAAGGGTAAAACTGCCATTTTCGCCGGTAACTGCAGCCGTAGTATCGGAACCTGCTGTCATCAGGCGAATACTTGCATCTTTCAGCGGCTGACGGGTTTCTTTGTCAGTTACCGTTCCCCTGATAACCTGAGTTTGAGCAAGAACCGTGCTTGCGCAAAAGCACAGCATAAAAAACAGGAAATGTTTTTTCATAGAGATGCATAATTACTGCATTAAATAATTTCTACCAATAAAAAATTAAAAAACTATTAAACAATGTACTATTTAATACTCACTCCCCCACAATGGGATGTCCTGCCTCATCGAAAAACTCCAATCGCGCAAGACCATAATGCGGTGCACTTTCCAGCTTCAGCCAACGCTTGTATTTCATCCACCATTTAAAGCGAATGCTGGGCAATCCATGTTTGATGTAGTTTATCACCAACGGATGCGCCTTAAGTTTCAAATGACGGTGATTCATGTTCTCCCACAAATAGGTTACGGTGTTTTCCAGCCGATCGAGCAGTTGAACGGAACTGTCCATTTTGCCGGTTCCATTGCAGGTTGGACATACTTCAGTGGTTACAATTTCAGTAGCAGGCCTTACCCTTTCACGGGTAATTTGCACCAAACCAAATTTACTCATAGGTAAAATGGTGTGCTTTGCCCGGTCGGTCTTCATCGCATCGCGAAGCTGCTTGAACAATTCCGCTTTTTTCTTGGGATCGCGCATGTCAATGAAGTCAATCACAATGATGCCGCCCATATCCCTGAGCCTGATTTGTCTGGCAATTTCTTCAACCGCCTCGCAGTTTACCCTGAAAACATTTTCCTCTCTGTTTTCGGGATCAAAGCTAATGCTGCCGCTGTTTACATCAATTACATGAAGCGCCTCGGTGTGGTCGATTACCAAATAGGCACCTCCGCTAAAAGTAACGCTTTTCCCAAAAGACGCCTTGATCGCACGATTTACTCCAAACTGATCGAAAACCGAATTTTTGCCCTGATGCTGTTTTAAAATTTTCTCACTTTGGGGCGAAATTCTTTGCAAATAAGTTTTCAGCTCAGTGTAAAGCGCACTGTCGTTCACCACAATTTGGGTAAAATCTTCATTCAGCACATCTCGCAACAAGGTGTGCAAACGATTGCCTTCGCCAAGCACAAGATCTGAAATTTTTGCAGTATGCAGTTTCAATTTCAGTTCATCCCATTTTTTCACCAGGTTGCGAAGGTCTTTGTCGAGCTCCTCGATGTCCACCCCCTCGCTTACCGTTCGAATGATGACTCCAAAATTTTCGGGCCTCAAACTTGCCGCCAAATCCTTAAGTCTCTTTTTTTCGGCGGGTGTGCCAATTTTTTTGCTTATAGAAATATTGTTGGCGAACGGAACAAGAACAAAATAACGACCCGCCAGACTGATATCGCAGGTTACTTTAGGCCCTTTGCTGGCTATGGGTTCTTTTGTAACCTGAACCAGCACCCTATCTCCAACCTTAAAAACCTGACTGATTTTGCCGGTTTTTACGGTTTGGGGCTCCAATACAAATCCGTCGAGTTCCGGTGATTTTAGGCCACCATGTTGAATAAGGTGTGTGAATTTTTTAAGTGAACGAACATTGGGGCCAAGGTCAAAATAAGTCAAAAAAGCATCCTTGTCTGCGCCTATATCAACAAACGCAGCATTGAGTGTCGGGGATATTTTCCTGATCTTCCCGAGGTAAAAATTACCAACTTGAATGGCAGAACCTGCCGTTTCTTTATGAAACTCGACGAGTTTTTTACCTGAGAGCAGGGCAATTTCAACGCCCGACGAATTTTTTTGGATGATTAATTCGTACGACAATAGAAATTCCGTTCAGTCCGTCTTACTTTTTCTTGTGCCTGTTTTTGCGCAAACGCTTTTTGCGTTTGTGAGTTGCAATTTTATGGCGCTTTCTTTTTTTACCGCTTGGCATATATCAATTTTTTTGTTTTTTCTGAACTTTTACTGCCAAATCCAGATATGTTCTGGCTTTGACTGAGTCCCCCAAATTCCCGAATACATCACTTGCCTGATAGTACCATGTAGGATTTTGGGGCTGCAAAGATATTAATTTTTCGGACACAGCGCCCGCTTTTTTCATCTGACCTGATTTTATCAGTAACTGAAAGCGAATGAAATTGGTTTCCATGTTATTGCTGTCAAGTGCCAATGATTCACGCATTGTCCCCAAGAACTTCATGGGTTCCTGTATGTATTCACTTTCATAAATAATCAGCGCATTGAGTGCGGGAATATTTTTGCGGTTTTGCTCAAGCACTTTATCCAGCATTTTTCTACCCTGTTGAAAGAAAAATGAGGAAACTACAGGTGATTCCGCAAGCTTTTCAGATGCCGTCCAAATAGCAGACCGCGCAGCATTTGTCATGCTATCCGTTTTTCCGCTTAACTCAGCCAACTTCATCCCAACCCACTGCTGAATGGATAAAATCTGAGCATTACCTGCCCATTCAATTACTTTTTTTAAGCTATCTTGCTTTGTTTGAGATAAATCAGCAGTGATGATTTTGTAAACCCAGCCAGGAGGCCTGTTATTGGGCATGGCAGCCAGAATAAATTCATCGACTGAAACCGGCTTCTGTGATAATTTATTTTCCCCTTTGCCAACTGCCCTATCCAACGGATTTTTCCCGGTTTTGGATTTGAACTTTGGGATGTACAGCATCAAAAAGATGGCTGCCAAAGAGGCAAATACGAATACAACGCGGTTATTTTTCATTGAACCACGCAAAGGTACTTCAGCCGAAGTGAAAGACTGAAATTATTTGGAAGAAAGACGCTTCGACAGCTCTTTACTGTCTTTAACCTGAACGGAAAATTCTTTCGCAGGTTTGAAACGGGCTACATAATGGGCCGGAACCACCAGGCTGGTATTTCTTTTGATGTTACGCGCCACTTTGGTTTTGCGAAGCTTGAGTTCAAATGTTCCAAATCCACGCAAATAAATGTTGCTTCCGCCAACCATTGAATTTTTAACAACCACAAAAAAGTTGTCAATGGTATCTGCTATGGCTGTCTTCTCGAGACCGGTGCGAACTGCGATTTCGTTTACAATTTCTGATTTTGTCATCGTATCAAATAACTTTGTTGTTGAATATAACTGCAAAGTAACAGCATAAACAGCATCTAAAAAGTCATTCATTGGACAGAGTTATACCCGATTTGTTAATATGGTACAGGCAAAACGCCCGCGATTTACCATGGAGAAACACCCAAGACCCTTACAGGATTTGGGTCTCAGAGATTATATTGCAACAAACCCGCGTTGAACAGGGAAAATCTTTCTATATGAATTTTATCAATAATTTCCATGACTTCTGTCATATAGCCAATTCTCCCGAAGACTCAATATTGCGAGTCTGGCAAGGTTTGGGCTATTACTCAAGGGCGCGAAACATGATAAAAACCGCTGAAATCATCTGCCATGATTTTGGTGGAAAAATGCCGGCCAACCACAAACAAATTTTGTCATTACCCGGCATCGGAGCTTACACCGCTGCCGCCATCGCTTCGTTTGCTTTTGGCCTGCCCCATGCGGCCTTAGATGGAAATGTGAGAAGGGTGGGAAGTCGCTTTTTGGGTTTATATGAAGTGTTGGGCAGTAAACAATCCGATAAAATCATTACCGAATACCTTGAACAACACATACCAATCAACGAAGCCGGCGAGTTCAATCAGGCACTTATTGAAATAGGAGCCACCGTTTGCAAACCCCAGAAACCCGATTGTCATTCCTGCCCGCTTTCAAAACAATGTGTGGCATACCAAAAAAACACCCAAAATGAATTGCCGGTTGTTGCCAGAAAAAAAGCCCCGGTGAACAGTTACCTGGATTATATGTGGCTTGAAGCAGACGGATATACATGGTTAACAAAAAGAGACAATCATGGTATATGGAAGGGCCTTTACGAATTTCCGTCCAAAACAAGAGATGCCGAAACCAGGAATTTCCCGTTTGAAGATTGGATCATAAACCCCGAATATGCGAGCATTCTTTCGGTCAAAGAATACAAACACCAACTCACTCACCGAACAATTTATGCACGGCTGTGGCATTTGTCAACTTCACTCAATAATATTGTAAACAAAAACGAATTCACAAGAATAGAATCAGTCAGTATTGAGGCATACCCCGTTCACCGGCTTATGCTAAAATTTATTGAACAAAAAGAAACAACAACACATCATGATTAACAAAGTAATTCTTCTGGGAAGATTGGGCAAAGACCCACTCATCAAACACCTTGACAATGGCCGGGTAGTGGCCAATGTAACTCTTGCAACGAACGATTATTACACCAAAGACGGTCAACGCATGGAAAGCACCGAGTGGCACAATCTGGAACTGTGGGATAACCATGCAAAAATGGCGGAAAAGTATATGCGCAAAGGCAATGTGCTTTATGTTGAAGGCAAAATCAGAACAGACAAATACACAGACTCGGAAGGAAACGAAAAACAGATAAAAAAAATCCGCGTTTTGCAAATGCAAATGATGGGCGGTATGAACAGGCAGGAAAACGACGAAGGCTTCGAGGAAAGATCTTCGGGTTCTTCTCAGGGCGGTTATGAGCAGGAACAGCGGACTTACAATAACAACGATGATTACCGTCACGAGCCCAATGATCCGGAAGAAGACAAGTTGCCATTCTAATTGCCTGCGCTAATTATGGATGATCCCGGCCCCCTGCTGACTGTACATGCTGACAGCATGATCAGGACACTTCAACCGGGAGATATTTCCACCCTATTGTTATTGGGTTGCATCATGCTCTTCTGTTTGTGCATTACGGGCATTTGCGCAGCTGCTGAAAATGCATTTTACAGTCATCGCGAAAGCGACTTGGAAGAATTGCGCGAAAAAAACACCACCGGAGGCAGAAATATACTCTACCTTCTTGCATACCCCAAACACCTGCTCGCTACCATTCTTATACTGAATAGTCTGGGAATGGTCGCTTTCGTGGTGGTTTCTACGCTTTTTAATGAAACCATTTTTGACCTCGAAAATCATGGCTGGCTTCGGTTTTTTATCGATGCCATCGTTGTAACGCTGATTATTCTCATTTTCGGCGAGCTCATGCCCAAGGTTTACGCAACCCTGAACTATCGAAAATCCGGCATTTCCCTAAGCTTTCCAATGCGGTTTTTTGTTTTTTTTCTTTGGCCATTCAGCAATTTAATGGTTAAAATGACCGACTTTTTAGAGAAAAAAGTGAGGCAGAAAATGCCGGAACTGACACCGGAAGAGCTTAGCCACGCCATTGATATTGCCTCCGACAAGGAGGATGCCCAACAGGAAAAAGAAATTCTGAAAGGCATTGTGAACATTGGTCAAATTCAGGTTAAACAAATTATGAAACCCCGAATGGATGTGGCGGCTTTGGACGAACAGTCTTCATTCGAGGAAGTTCTGAATTATGTGAAGGAAATGCGCTTCAGCCGAATTCCTGTTTACAAGGAAAACCTGGATCAGATTGTCGGCATTCTAAACATTAAAAAACTATTGCCGCACCTGAATGAGATAAACGATTTTCAATGGCATGCCCTGCTTACGCCCCCCATGTTTGTTCCGGAAAACAAAATGATAGACGACCTGATGCACGAATTTCGAATGAACCGAAATCACCTGGCGATAGTGGTAGATGAATTTGGTGGCACCAGCGGCATTGTTACGCTTGAAGATATTCTGGAAGAAGTGTTTGGAGAAATGAATGATGAATTTGATGAAGAAAACCTGCAATACAGTCGCCTGGATGAAAACACCTACCTGTTTGAAGCCAAGTGCTTGCTGGTTGACTTTCTCAGAATTACCCACCTGCCAATCGGTTATTTCGATGATATTGAAACCGAATCTGACACGCTTGGAGGGCTGGTTTGTGAAATTGCCGGAAGAATTCCTGAAAAGGGCGAAGAATTAAATTACCGGAATATCGTTTTTACAATAGATGCGGCCGAACTTCGGAAAGTAAACCGGCTGAAAGTAAAATTGAATGAGTAAAACCTCTTTTTTCATAGTTCTGTGTTTGTTCTTGCTACAGTCATGCGGCGAAGAACAGAGTTATGTACCCAAACCACGGGCTTACCCCAGAATCGTTTACCCGGAAAAGGTACATGCTCGGTTTCAGCGCGACGGTGTTCCTTACAGCTTTGAAATGCCACTTTACTGCACCATGGAAAAAGACTCTTCAGGCGTTTACACACAGCAACCTTTCTGGTACAACCTGAATTTTAAACCCTTCAACGCCACCCTGCACATTACTTACTATCGCTTTAAGGACTGGCAACAATTCGATTCACTTGTTTCCGACACCAGAAAACTGGCTTACAAACACCTTCAAAGAGCCGATGACATTCCGGAAATACCGGTGTACCGAAAAGACGGACTGCGCGGCCACATTTTCGACATCAAGGGCAACACCGCCACACACATGAATTTTTACCTCACCGACAGCAGCCGCAATTTTTTTAGAGGGGCTCTTTATTTCAACAAGCAAACCAATATAGATAGCATTGCACCTGTTGTTGAATTTGTAAAGCAGGATATACAGCACCTCATTTCAACATTTAAATGGAACTAAAATGATTACCTCTTTTTTTAATCGCACAGGCATTGTTCTGGCTTATTCCCTTCTCGCATTTGCATGCTCAACTCTTCAGGCGCAAAAAGCCAATCCAAAAGCAGCAAAGAAGAATTTTGACAAGGCATTGATTGAAGCCCGCAAAGGGAACAGCGCAAAATCGCTGGGGCTGCTCAAAAAGGCCATCAAAGCCGACAAAAACTATTCCGACGCATGGGCACTTCAGGCCGATATTGCCGAAAAACTGGGCGATAGTGCACTGGCTTCGGCTTCCTACAAAGGCAATATTGCCGCCGATCCCCTGTATCAGCCAACCTACTATTACTTTGCCAATTTTCTATACAAACAAAAACGCTACGAAGAATCAAGAGCAATGCTTGACAGATTTTTCAACCTTCCTTCGGAAAAAGGTTTCAAAAGGTCTTCCGATGGAGCAAGTGAAGAAATGAACTCCCGCGCGAAAAAACTGATTCAAAGTTGCTCTCTGGCGATTGAAGACACACAGAAAATTGAAGAGCTGGATTTGAAAAACCTGGGACCAGGAGTCAACACTTCGGCCTACGAGTACTGGCCCGGCATGACGGTGGATGGCCAAACCCTGATTTTCACCCGCCTGGTAGATATGCAGGAGGATTTTTACCTCAGCAGCAACAACGGCGGCGGTTGGGACAAGGCTCGCCCATTGCCCGGCAACATCAACACAAAAGAAAATGAAGGTACAACTTCTGTTTCCGGAAACGGTAAATTCATTTTCTTCACGGTTTGCAATCAGGAGGGGTTTGGCAGTTGTGATCTGTTTTACAGCAGAACCAACGGGGCTTTATGGAGCCGACGAATTAATTTGGGAGAAACCGTTAACTCGGCCCAGTGGGATGCACAGCCCGCCATCAGTGCCGATGGAAAAACCTTAATTTTTTCCAGTGCGCGACCCGGAGGATTTGGCGGAAAGGATTTGTGGATGAGCAAATGGGCGGAAGGAAAATGGAGTCAGCCCATGAATCTGGGATCTAAAATCAATACCGATGGCGACGAAGAAGCTCCTTTTCTCCATTACGATGGCAGAACCTTGTACTTTGGTAGCAACGGCCACCCCGGTTACGGCGAACACGATATATTTTTCAGTCAGCTTCAACCCGACAAATCCTGGAGTGCTCCCGTAAACCTTGGTAAAGGCATTAATTCCGAAGCCGATGAAATGGGCTTGTATGTCGACATCAAAGGCGAAAGAGCCTATTTCGCAAGTTCCAGACCGGGAGGTTACGGAGGCCTGGACATCTACAGCTTTAAACTGGCCGGAGGAACCAAGCCCGATCCGGTAACCTATGTGCAGGGGCAGGTTTTCGATGCCGATACCAAAGCAGAAATAACCGGCCGCATTGATATTTTTAACCTGGAAAACAACAAACCCTACTATACCGATTCATCTTCCTCCTTTTTCCTCACCATGCAACCGAACGGCAATTATGCACTGAACATCAAGAGGCAGGGGTATTTGTTTTACTCTGAGAATTTTCAGCCCACAGAATCGAGCATTGACAGCCCATTTTTGGTGAAGGCATATCTGAAACCGATTAAAACCGACGAAAAGCTGGTGTTGAGGAATATCTTCTTTGAAACAGACAAATTCGATCTCAGGATTGAAAGTTTTACGGAATTGAATCAACTGGTAGATCTGTTGAAAAAGAACCCCGGAATCAACATTGAAATTTCAGGACATACAGATAACCAGGGCAGTGAGGAACACAACCTCACACTCAGCCGCAACAGGGCTAATTCAGTAAAAAACTACCTTACCGGCAAAGGAATTGATGCCAACCGCATAAGTACGGCAGGGTATGCTGCCAAACAACCCATCGGAGATAACAACACTCCGGCAGGGCGTGCTTTGAACCGCCGAATTGAAATGAAGATAACATCCTGGAACAAATAGATTATAATTGAATTAAATATGGGAAAGAAATTAAGCGCAGCCGATGAAAAACGCATCAAACGCGCATTTGTAAACAAGCGCTGGCCTGAGGTAGCCAGTACCATGAGCTGGAGTATTTTTAAAATCATGGCTGAATTTGTTGATGGATATCAGGCTCTGGCCCGAATTGGCCCCTGTGTTTCATTATTCGGTTCCGCCAGAACACAGCCCGACCATCCGCACTATAAACTGGCAGAAGAAATTGCCTCGAAACTATCTCATGCCGGCCTGGGAATTATTACCGGTGGCGGACCGGGCATCATGGAAGCCGCCAACAAAGGAGCCATTGAAGGCGGTGGGCCCAGTGTAGGCCTCAACATCAATTTGCCATTTGAACAAACTCCAAATCCTTTTCAGGACAGAGACAAAATGCTCACCTTCGATTACTTTTTTGTCAGAAAAGTGATGTTTATGAAGTATGCTCAGGGATTTGTTGTTCTGCCCGGTGGTTTTGGCACCATGGACGAACTGTTTGAAGCTCTTACTCTGGTTCAGACAGATAAAAGGGCTAAGTTTCCCATTGTTCTCGTTGACAAGGAATTCTGGAGTCCCCTGCTGGACTGGATTAACAGATCTTTGCTCGAAGAGCACGCCTACATCAGCGCTGACGATTTATTCCTGTTCAAACTGGTAGATACAGCCGATGAAGCAGTGGATGAAATTCTGGAATTTTACGGAAAATACAGTTTGCAGCCGAATTTCTGATTCCCATCTCTTTTCATTTTTATTTTAAACATGCAACCTTTTGTTATGGTTTTGTGTCTTAGTAAAAGATGAGATCGACTTTAAATGTAATTATACTACTAACGACGATTTTATTTTTCGGACAATCCAATTCACAATGCATCATTCGAGCAAATAGAAATGCATGTGTAAATGATTTTATAAATTTCTCGGTTACTTCCGGCTCAGGCAGCATTCTCTCATGCAGTTGGAATTTTGGAAGTCTGGGAAACAGCAACAGTTTAAATCCAACATTTAAATTCACAATACCCGATACAATTATATTAAGCTGCAAGGCCAATTTAAGTTCGGGCGCAACATGTTCCGACACCCATCGAATTATTATATATAGCAATCCAAAAGCTTCACTAGGAGTTGAAGCAATCAGTAAGTTCTGTTTTCGCGGAAACAATGTTTGTTTGAAAAATACATCAACAAGCAAATTTGGCTTGGGTTCGGTGAACATTTTGTGGGGTGATGGATCAATGAGCACTTCCAAAACACCCCACCCGGTAAATTACTGCCACCGCTATTCGGATACCGGAACCTTTAAGGTTAACCTCGAAATTGCTGATAGCAATGGATGTAAGGATTACTTCTCTCAACTAATTCGCATTAAACCTGATATTCTATTCAACATTGATAGTCAGATTACCAATTTTTGCGATTCATTGAAATATTGTTATACCGACAAAAGTAGCAGTAGCGCATTGATTTACAGCCGTTGGTTCGACCTTCGAAAAAAAATTGGCCCTATAAACGGAAGTCCGTTTTGTTTAACAGTAAAACCAGGTGAAAAGGTTGAATTGAAACTCGTGAGCATTAACAAAGAGGGATGTGCAGACAGCGGAATTTTCAAAGCTATAGCCCCGCTGAACAAAATTTACATTGAACCCCATGACACTTTTTACTGCCGCAATGAAATTGAAGGTGGCGGGGTTACTCTGAATGCCAATACAACGGTTCTATGGAATATTAATGGAACCATTCTCGGTTCTGCCAAGTCATTACAAATTATGTCAGCCAAAACAGGCTGGAATAGAGTGACCATCAGCCAGACAACACCTTGCCCTTTAACCTACACTGATTCCTTTTACATTACCACAGTTCGCGCTGTTGGGCGCCAGTTCAATGTCAAACCTCCCGGATCAAATGACACAAGCGTGTTCCTTGATTTAACACCCAGGCCTCTAAATTCACGATTGCTGAAAATCTGGATATTTAACGATGTTTTTGCCACCGGATGCACAACCAATACCAAAGCAAAACAGAATGTCGGGCTGAATTGCAATTTCAGCTTAGACAGCATTGCTACCCATTATTATAAACCGGGCTGGTGTTACTATCCCACACTATTCGTGTACGACTCGGTTTCAGGCTGTTACGATGATACGGTTTTTAATGTTTTCACCCACGATAGCTGCAGTAGTATTGGCAATATTTCGGTAAAGGATAAAAAAATCTGCCTAGGTGATGGAACCGACTTTCAGCTGAGTGAAACAAATTGGTTGTTGGTTGGAAAAAACAATTACCTGCTCACCGATAAGCAGAAACCCAGAGACTCACTGATTCTTACCAATAAACCAATAAAATATTTTTATAAAACCCCGGGTGTAAAATCGCCGGTAAGAGCCCGATATTTTGGCCCGGACAGCATTTGGATAATTCGAAACGGGAAAATAGTGCTGGATAAAATTAATCCGGGAAGGGGCTGGATTTTAGACACCCTTAAAAATTTCATTACGGTCATTCCCAAGCCCGATTCCAGATTCAGCGCCACCGTAACGAGCAAATGCAATCCTTTTAAGGTTCGGGTTAAGTTTAACGATTCCGTTTTCAAGGATCCAAAAATTCTCAATGTGAACTGGGGAGACACCACTATAAAATACAATGTTGGATCGGGCACAACATACAAACTCTCTGAACTTGAGCATACTTACATAAAAAACGGGCGCTACTACATCAGCATTTATATGGAAAACAAAATGGGTTGTAATAGTTTCACAAACCACCTGATACAACTGGGTTTGAGCATTTTCGTTGAAACTGAAGAAAAGTGCGGTGGGTTGATTTGTTTTGAAGATTCCATTATTTCAGCGGGAAATACAAAAAAATGGAGCAGTCAAAATAGAGGCGGGAACATTTCCTGGAATTGGGGTGACGGACAAACAGACACAACCTTTTCGCCCTGTCACAAATACTCAAAGCCGGGCACATACATGATTGTTCTCACAGCCATTGACAAAGCGGGCTGCGTTCAAACATGGACCCGACAATTGAACTACAGCGGTCCGGTAGCCGCCATTCGATATCAACCCAAAATTTATTGCAGTGAAATCAGGCAATACCTCGACAGTTCATACATGGCCGGGCCTTCCAAATTGGATTCTATTCAAAAATGGCACTGGAATTTTAATGATGGTTCCAAACCGGTTACAATACAAAATCCCGTACACATTTTCCCATCTGGCGGAACTTACAGGGTAAAACTGATGGTAACAACACTGAAAGGATGCACCGATTCCGTTTACAGCAATATTGAAGTGCTTGGTCCTATTTTTAAAGCTGAAATCATTAGCGATTCAATTGGATGCAGCCCTCTTAGCGTGAAATTTGCAAATAAATCAAAGGGTTCCGGCACTTATATCTGGGAATTCGGTGATCCCAATCTTAATTTCCTCTCCACTGACCGCGACACATCAGTTTACTTCACATACAATAAGCCCGGGGTGTATTATGCGCACCTCACAGGTGGCGATAGCTTTACAAACCCAACTACCGGTAGCAAGTATTTCTGCTCAGATCGATATCCTCAGCCGGGAAAACCCCAATTGAGAATTACCGTTTTGCCTACTTATAAAGTTTCATTTACTGCACCGGATACAGTTTGTCTTAATGACAGTGCTGAATTCGTGAATACCACTCTCGACACGGGTATTCACAAATTTTATTGGTGGCTTGATACCGCTGTTCGCATTACCGGCATCGGAAACTTAAAACATCGATTTACGCAAAAAGGGCGTCAGAAAGTACGGATGCTACCACATTTTGTAGGCGCTAAATTTTGCACAGATACAGCCTCCAAATTAGTTGAGGTATTGTCCTTCACACCTTCATTTGAATGGAAATGCAGCGATTTACTTACCCCTGAACTGTTTCTGAAAAACACCAGCGAAATCCAGTCCAATAATTACAAATGGACAGAACTGAATCCGATGGACAGCAGCGAAAAAATCCTTTCTATAAGCCGAGACCTGCGAAAAAACACCGATACTGGGAGCAAAATCATTTGCGTGTCCCTTAACTCAATGGATTATTGTCCTGAAAAATTCTGTAAAACACTGCAGGTTAAATCAGGCGTATTTTTGGCGAATGTATTTACTCCGGGATTGGATGGTTTCAATGATGTGTATGAGGTTCCGCTTTTTGGATATGCAGATTACAGCCTGAATATATTCAATCGCTGGGGAGAAAGTGTTTTCAGCAGCAAAAACATCAACTTTAAATGGAACGGAAAGGTGCAAAACAGCGGACCAGAGTTGCCGACAGGAACCTACTTTTATATACTCCGTTTCCGAGATTTATGCAGCAACAACATAAAAGAAGTGAACGGAAGCGTGAACTTAATTCGGTGAAATTTGACCCGTGATATCAATCCTTACCCAACTCTTCCCTACCCTTCATTTTTCCCGATTCCTTGGCTTTTTTTAACTCTTCCTGCTCGGCATCCGCTTCAGGAGTGTAAAGAAGTTTGTCCAGATCAGGCTGTCCGGCATTGACCCAGGCAGTGTACCAGAATGATGCCACCGCGAATATGGACTGACGCATGCGCCGTTCAACCATATTCTGCATCATTTTGTGGTAGTCGTTGCAGAACTCAAATGAAAACACCTCCATGGTTTGTGTTCCCCTTGTTTCAAAACTGTATTTGTTTTCAGTATGAAGGGCTCCTGCCTTTTTTTCAAGTTTGAGAACACTGTCAACCAGCATATAACTGCGGCCTACCGTACCCCAGATAAAATCGGAGGGTTTGTATAGGTAAACCGAGGTTCCGGTAAGCAAATCAAAACTGTCGGAGAACAATTGCGGAATTCGGCTTTCCCAAAGGGCATGAATGCCCTCTTGCCCTGTTAGTTGACCGTTGTAGTTGCGAGTTGAGTGCAGTGGCACATGGGCATCGGCTATGTAGTGACCTATATCTGCACTCAGTTTCAGAATTTTTTGGGCATCCTTTTCTTCAAATGCCTTGGTAAGACGGGATAACATAGCCAGACAGTGCCAGGGGACAATGCCGTGGGATTCAAGCGTATCCTGAGAATAGGTGGCCACCGCGTCGGTCCAGCGATGGGGAATGGTGTCCAGCGGGGCCGCTTTTTCATAACGATCACAATCCAGATAATGCCTGCAGGCCTCTTCAGCCATTAGGTAACGACGGCTATCAGGATCGATGGCGTGTGCCGTTATATAGTCAATGTACTTTTTATAAAAACCAAACATTTCGGGCGGAAGTGCAAACACTGCCCTGTTGTTGATGAGTTTATGCCCTAAAAATCCCCAGGCCGAAGCGGTGTTGATGAGCATTGCCGAAGCCAGAAAAAGGGAAAGGATTTTCAGCAATTTCATGGGAATGCGAATTACAACAAATTGAGTTGTGGCGCTTCCGGTCCGGTTGTATTGTCACCATCTCCACCAGCTGTAACGGGCTTTTCCTGAATGGGTACCGGACCAATTCTGGGCGATTCCAGATTGATTTTTTTCACTTTGTCGGCACTAAGTTTCTGTCCCACAGATTTCCAGCCCCTTACCTCGGTGAATTCAGCCATGGTGAGATTCAACTCCGATTTGATTCCTTTTTTGTCTTCAGTAACCACCTTCACCACAGCCGCCCCGTCGGTGCTGGCACAGTTGAGCTGAGAACCCTTTTCTTCTGAAATGAATGGAAATTTTTTTCCCAGCGTGGTGGTTTCTATCAGGAAGCGTTTAACAAAGTGGTTTTTGCTTTTGCCGTCGAGGTAAACCGCACCAATACTTTGAGTGGGATAGAACTTTTGCAGCAAATACACCTGATCGGTTTCGTAACGGTTGATAAGCTCGTAATTGGTCAGTTCGTATGACCCATCGTTGTAAATAACGAGTATGCGATCTTCTCCGTCGAATTCTCCCAGAAATGCACCCCTGCCTTCGCCGTTCAATCTGCCTGTCATTTCATCGTACCAAATTTTCACTCCGCCTAAAGTGCTCACCCCTTTTTCTTTCAAATCGACGCGGCGAACCGGATAACGGGTAAGCAAATTGCCTTGTGCCGTTTTTCCTTTGATGGCAAGCGTTGCAAAATCGTAATCGAAATGCTTGATGCGGGCATTGGCCATGCTGCTAAGGTGTACAATGATTTTCTCTGCCTCGCCGTTGGCATTGGCTGTGAAATATAATATTTCGCTGCCTTTTCCGCCGGCAGTCATGTCGTATTCCTTGTCCCGAATTAGCCCCGTTGCATTGAATCGTTTGACCATGGCTTTTTTGGCGGCTGAATCCCAGTAAACCACATTATAGGTGGTTCTTTCATCGTTCTTGCGCCACACATCAACATGAATCAGGTCTTTGCCGTAAAAGGTTTTGTCATTCACCTTACTGATCATGTATTTGCCGTCTTTGCGGAAAGCGATGATGTCATCGATATCGCTGCAATCGGTTATGAATTCATCTTTCTTTAACGAAGTACCGACAAAACCTTCTTTGAAATTGGCATATAGCTTTACATTGGCCGCGGCCACTACATTGGCTTCAATGGTGTCGAAAGTTCTGATTTCTGTCTTTCTCTCCCGACCTTTTCCGTATTTTTTTATGAGGTTCCGGAAGTAATCAACAGCAAAATCAATCAGGTTCTCAAGGTGGTTCTTAACCTCGTCAATATCAGCCTCCAGGCCTCTTATATACTCGTCGGCCTTGAAACTGTCGAACTTGGAAATGCGCTTAATTTTAATCTCAGTGAGTCTGATGATATCCTCTTGCGTCACTTCCCTTCTTAAACTAGGCTTGAAAGGCTCCAAACCCTTATCAATGGCTTCAATAACGGCTTCCCAGGTTTCACACTCTTCAATATCGCGGTAAATGCGATTCTCGATGAAGATTTTTTCAAGACTGCTGAAATGCCATTTGTCTTCCAGTTCGCCGAGTTGGATTTCCAACTCCCTTCTCAGCAGGTGCAGGGTGTTGCGGGTGCATTCGGCCAAAATATCATTTACGGACATGAACCTTGGCTTTTCATCCATAATCAAACAGGCCAGCGGCGAAATACTCACCTCGCAATCTGTAAAAGCATACAGTGCATTGATGGCCAGATCAGGACTCACGCCGGGCATCAGCTGCACCTCAATATCGATATTTGCTGCGGTGTTGTCAATTACCCGTTTGATTTTAATCTTTCCGGTGTCGTTGGCCTTGATGATGCTTTCAATCAAACTACCCGTATTGGTTCCGAATGGAATCTCACGAATTTTGAGGGTGTTTTTGTCCACCTCTTCAATTTTCGCCCTTACCCTTACACGACTTCCTTTTTTACCTCCCTGGTATTGGCTAAAATCGGCCTGACCACCGGTGGGAAAATCGGGCAGAATTTCAACCTTTTTTCCTTTGAGGATATCGATGCTGGCCTCGCACAATTCTATAAAATTGTGAGGTAAAATTTTGGTACTCAAACCCACGGCAATGCCCTCAACCCCTTGTGCAAGCAGCAGAGGGAATTTCATAGGCAGGGTTACGGGTTCGCGTTTGCGGCCGTCGTAACTCATTTGCCATTCAGTGGTTTTTTCGTTGAATGCCACTTCTTTGGCGAAATGGCTGAGACGGGCTTCAATGTAACGAGGTGCCGCCGCTGAATCTCCTGTTCTCACATCACCCCAGTTTCCCTGGGTGTCAATTAGCAAATCCTTTTGTCCGAGATTCACCAAAGCGTCACCGATAGCAGCGTCGCCATGCGGGTGATATGCCATGGTTGCACCAATGATGTTGGCCACCTTGTTGAAACGACCGTCGTCCATTTCGTACATTGCGTGCAAAATGCGGCGCTGAACGGGCTTCAATCCATCTTCCATGGCCGGAATGGCCCTTTCGAGGATTACATACGATGCATAATCGAGAAACCAGTTGCGATACTGGGAACTGACCGGTATGACGCTGCCCAGCGAACCCTCTCCGGAATCACTTCCGGCATCGTTTTCTTCTGGTAAATTGTTTTCCGGATCTTCGTTTTGCATGCAAGGGCGAAAAAAAGCAAAAACCACTTAGCATTCAAGGAGAGTTGTGCACAAAGCTAGCCCGAATTTGCACAGATGACGAAAATCAATTTACACTCAACGAAAAAATACTGCCATTTTGTCATATTGGCCTTATCTTTGCAAGTCAATCCTGCAAGTGGAATTGCTACAAATCAAACAAAGATTCGGCATCGTAGGCAACAGCCCTATGCTGAACACAGCCCTGGAAACCGCCATTAAGGTGGCGCCCACGGATATGAATGTGCTGATTCTGGGTGAAAGCGGCGTGGGGAAAGAGAGTTTCTCCAAAATCATTCACCACCTCAGCGCCAGAAAACATGCTCCGTTTATTGCCGTAAACTGCGGCGCTATTCCCGAAGGCACCATAGACAGCGAACTGTTCGGTCATGAAAAGGGTGCGTTTACCGGAGCCACCGACAAGCGCAAAGGTTACTTTGAAACCGTAAGCGGTGGCACCATTTTTCTGGATGAGGTAGGCGAACTGCCTCTGGGAACCCAAGCGCGATTGCTGAGAATACTGGAAAATGGCGAGTTCATTAAAGTAGGAAGCAGTGCCGTTCAAAAAACCAATGTGCGAGTTGTTGCGGCCACCAACCGAGATTTACTGGAACGCGCAAGGGCAGGAAAATTTCGCGAAGACCTTTATTATCGTCTGGCCACTGTGCCCATTCGCGTGCCCAAACTTGCAGAAAGAAAAGAAGATATTTACCTTCTGTTTCGAAAGTTCAGCAGTGATTTTTCCGATTCTCACCACACCCCTGCAACCGAATTAAATCAGGAAGCGAGAGAACTCATCTCCAACTACCCCTGGCCCGGAAATGTGAGACAGCTGAAAAATGTGACTGAGCAAATTTGTGTCCTCGAAAACGGAGGTATGCTTGGCGCAAATACTATAGCCCGCTATTTACCGCCCGTTGAATCCAGCCTGCCTATTCTACTCGGAAAAACAGAGAATTACGGCGACGGTATGAGTGAACGGGACATTTTTTACAAAGTTCTGATCGACCTGAAAAGAGATGTGAACGATTTAAAGAAAGTGGTTTTCGGGCTGCTTGAAGGCGCCCAACCGGCCGCCTCCATGTCGCAATCACAGGTTTTAACTCACATTCCCATGCCGGAAACCAACCACCAGCCGGTATTACCCATGCCGGAAGCCCAGGTAATCATTCATCAGCCTAATCAAACAGAAAACGAGGATGAATTTGTGGAAGCAGTGGCCTACCCCAGCAACGATGACAACCTGAGCCTGGAGGAAAAGGAAAAAGAAATGATTGTGAAAGCCCTTGACAAGAACAAAGGCCGCCGTAAAAAAGCCGCTGAAGCACTGGGAATTTCGGAAAGAACATTGTACCGCAAAATCAAACAGTATGAACTGGAATAAATGGATTCTATCCTCTGCCCTGATCCTGTTATCAGGTTGCGGATTTTTCAAGCATTACGATCCGCGTGGAACCAATATACCAGAGGATGTTCAGAGCTTCTCGGTTGACTTTTTCAACAATGAAGCGCAGATTATCAATCCGCAGTTGAGTCTGAACTTTACTGAAAAAGTAAAAACCAAATTTCAGTCGGAAACCAGGCTCACACTGAAAGGCAGCAATGGCGATTACAAAATTGGCGGAACCATTAAGGACTACCGAATAGAACCTGCAACCCGAAACACCAACTCAGGAACGGCGCAGAACCAGCTTACCATTACTGTAAAAGTGTTTTTTGAATGCCCACTACACAGCGAAAAGAATTTTACCCGAGACTTCTCCTTTTTTCGCACCTTCGACGCCAATCAACCATTCAGTTCAGTTGAAAATACCATTTCTTCAGAAATTTCAGATAATATTGTACAGCAGATTTTTGCAGCCATTGCCCTGGACTGGTGAACGCGGAACAACTTGAAAATATTGTAAATAACCCTTCTGAAATCAATGCCCAATCGGCTTTGGAACTGGAAGAAATGTGCCGCAAATTTCCCTGGTTCTCAACGCCCTTCATTCTGCTGTGCAAATATTACAGCGACAACAAAGATTACCGAACAGAAGAAAGCATACAAGCGGCGGCTCTGCGGGTGCATGACAGGAACTGGTTGTATGGCGTGGTTCATGAGAATTTAAATATTTCTCCTGTGCTGACAGAAATCGCGGTCACCGAGCCTGAATTCGCATTAGAATTTTCAGCACTTGAAAACGAAAACAGCGAAGCAGCAACCATTGAAAACAGCACCCATTTTGAAAGCGATGCAACGCAGGGAGAATTGAACGAAATTGAAATTTCGACAGATACTGAAGAAACACTGCTTACTGACATGCCATTGTTTGAACCGGATACCCAGTTCAATGCTGAAGATGAGGTTTATCCGGAGATTGAAACGCTGCAGGTAAGTGGTGCAGAAATTATAGGCATAACAGAAGCGGAATGGCCTCCAGAACCTGAATTGCCCGTCGATTTACCCGAGGTTGGGGGAATGATTACACCAGGTTTCGAACTCGAATCACAAGAAACAGAGGTGAAAGGCGCCGAAGAAATACTTGTTCAGGCTGAACCGGAAATGTTGAATACAAATTTGGTTCCGGGCTACAGCATTGAAAATTATTTCACTTTGGAAGATGCAGACCATGAAGAACCTTTTGATTTCTATTCATGGCTTAGAAATCCGGGAGCACCTAAAAATAAAGAAACTCCGAAGGCAGAATACATCACGCCGAGAAAACAGGATGAAATCATTGACAATTTCATCAAAACCAATCCCCGTGTGAGTAAGCCGGGCAAAACAGCTTTTTTCTCTGCAGAAGCCGCCAGTAAAAAAAGTGAGACATTACCCGACCACCTTGCTACCGAAACCCTGGCCGGAATTTATGTTCAACAGGAAAATTATGATGGCGCTATTCGAATTTACGAACGATTAATGTTGAAATTTCCGGAAAAATCATCGTACTTTGCAACCCTTATTGAAAAAATCCGAGAGGAAAAACAAATATGACATTCGTACTCATTCTTTGCATCATCGTAGCCCTCATTCTGATGTTGATAATACTGGTTCAAAACCCCAAAGGTGGCGGACTTGCCTCAAATTTCAGCCAGGGTAATCAGATATTCGGCGTTGAAAAAACTACCGACATTGTAGAAAAAATCACTTGGGGTGGAGCAGGAGTCATTATGCTTCTTTCTTTGGTAGCCGCCGGTTTCGGAGGAACAAAATCCAACGCCAAGGGCGGTGCTCAGCAGCAGCAAAAACCAAAAACTGAGCAAAAGAGCAATGTTCCTGATCTGAAAACTCCAAAACAATAATAAGACCTTTGCATTAATCTACATGGGCTGCCGTTTGGCGGCCTTTGTTATTTTAAGAAATGTTCAGAAAACCGCCCATAGCCGACATCAAATTCATTTTCGTATGGGTAGTTGTTTTTTTGTTTTCCCAGAATGGCTATTCTCAAAGTATTTTCTCGGATGCCGGAATTGGGTTGAACGCCGGTACTTTCCGCAACCGGTATACCACAGAAAAGCCCATCGCCGCAGTATTTGCAGTACAACCCACCCTACAGTTAAATGTTTGGAAGCGGAAAATCGGGTTGATTTCCAACGCTTCTGTGGAATATGCTTTTCAACCCAACAACCAATCAACTTCCTTTCAGCTCGATCGTGCCATTTATTTCACTCCCGGTATGCGGTTGAATTTTTCAGGTAACCCACTGAGTAAAAATCTTTTTATTGAATATGGATTTGGTTTGGAAAGAAGAATCAAACTCAACGAAAGCAGCTATTGGAATGTCGGAAGTAGTTCCATTCAGTTCGAAAACCGCTACACCCTGCTTCCGGTCCATTTTTCGCTGATGAAACCCGGCAAAAAGTTGAATGTGCGATACCGTCTTAATCTGTCGTTGCAAACACCCACGCAGGTGCGGAATTCCTGGGCTTTCTCAACCATTTCACTCGGCGTCGATATTTTAAAACCCATGTACCGCATTAAAAAATATTACAACGGTACGCGCAGAACATTGCAGGTAGACGATGTGTGGCATCCCAGCCACTAGGCACCACCTTCCTTCTCCCGATACGCCCCGAATCGCAAATGCTTAACAAACTCAAGCATGAACAACAACAATGCTGCCATCAGTAATACCAGGCCAAAATGCCGGTAACCCGGATTTGAAAATGCAAAAAATACCCGAATGCCTGGCACATAAATCACCGCCACCAGTGCAAACAACGAAAACAACACCGTCAGCCAGGCCGCCCGATTTACTTTTCTGAAAATGGTAACCACAGGATAGGTTCGTGATAAACCGGAGAAAATAAGAAAAACATTACCCATCACAAAGGCTGAAAACGCAATGGTCCTCACTTCAGTATCGGTATGACCCTCGGAAAGAGTTATAAAATAAACGGCCATCACCATTAAAAACAACAATAAGCCGTTTAACACACTCAGCCCCATTTCGGCCAGCCCGAAAAAAGGCATCCCCCTTCTGCGCGGCGGGCGTTTCATAATATCAGGCTCGTCCTTCTCAGATTCAAATGCCACAGAACAAACTGGATCGATTACCAGTTCCAGAAAGACAATGTGCAGCGGCATCAGCAAAATGGGCAGTGTGCCATTAAATGATGGCAACAGGGTCAGTCCTATAATAGGAATGTGAACAGCCATAATATATGCCATGGCCTTTTGTAAATTGTCGTAAATGCGCCTTCCTCCTTTCACCGCCGAAACAATGGATTCAAAACGATCATCCAGCAGAACCAGATCGGCAGCCTCTCTCGCTACATCGGTTCCCCTGTTACCCATGGCGATGCCAATGTGCGCCGCTTTCAGGGCCGGAGCATCATTCACCCCGTCGCCGGTCATGGCAACCACTTCGCCCGCATTTTTCAGTGCATTCACAATACTCAGCTTGTGATCCGGAGTAACCCTGGCAAAAACATCCGCCTTGCCGGCCAGTGCTGTGAGTTCCTTTTCGCTAAGTCCCTGCAGTTGATTACCCGTCACCACCACCTCATGCCTTAATCCTGCTTCAGCGGCAATGCTTCGCGCGGTTGCAGGATAATCACCTGTAATCATCACTACCCTGATTCCCGCCGTCATGCAGTCCTGAACGGCCTCCCGAACTTCCGGCCTTACCGGATCCTCCAAGGCCAGAAAACCCTCAAAAAAACAATGAAAATCTTGCAGCTTTTCAGGAATTGGGCCCCTCGTTTCAGCCCATCCAACACCCAGAATTTTATATCCCCGTCCCGACATTTCCTCCAACACTTTTCTAATTTCTGCATTTTCAGCAATACCGCACAAACCAAGGACAGACTCAGGTGCACCCTTAAAAAACATCCTGGTATTTGGGCTTTCCCCCTGCTCATAAGCCAAACCCATGCACATCAGCGGTTGGGCCATCGGAAATTCCTTCACGGGTTGGCGATATGGCCGGTCCATTTTGAGCACCCCAGCCGCTGCCGATAAAATGGCTCTGTCGACAGGATCGGCAGAACTGTAGTGCGAGGCCAATGCCGCATACTCCAAAATGCATTGAACCTGCTGTTTCTGTTTTTCAAATTCGTTTCTTGCAATTATAACCTGACCGTTGTACACCTGAACGACCTCCATTTTGTTGGCCGTGATTGTCCCCGTTTTATCGCAACACAAAACCGTTGCCGATCCCAGCGTTTCAATAACAGCCGCACTTCGGGTAAGTACATTTTGACGAGATAGCCGCCAAGCACCCAACGCCAGAAAAACAGTGAAAACGACGGGAAACTCTTCGGGCATAATGGCCATAGCCGACGACAAACCCGCCAGCGCAGCATTGACAATATTTCCCCTCGTAAAATAAAACGCCGTGGCTACAAGGGCACTAATAAGTACGCCCATCATGGCAAGCCTGCGTGTTAACACTTTCATTTCGCCCTGCAGCAAGGTTTGAGAATCCCGCAGGGTAGCCAAACTTCCGGCAATTTTACCAATCCCGGCTCTCATACCGGTTTTGGTTACCACCATCATTCCTTGCCCTTTTACTGCCAGCGTTCCCGAATACAATTCATTTGAACCATCTGTATTGCTTTTGGCTACCGGCACCGACTCCCCTGTTATAAGCGATTCGTCGGTCATCAGAAGGGTATTGCTCATCAAAACACCATCGGCGGCTATGCGATCACCCTCCGTTAAAAAAACGACATCACCCGGTACAAGCTCCCTTCCCGCTATGCGTTTAACCTGTCCCGATCGAAGCACCAAAGCACGCGGCGCACTTATGGCTTTTAAGGCCTCCAATGCCCGTTCTGTTTTCCGATACTGAAAAAAAGTAATACCCATTACTACAAAGAAGGCAGATAGTAGGACTATTCCTTCCCTGTAATCTCCAATCAGTACATACAACAAACCGCAGGCAATGAGCAAAATGAACATGGGCTCCGAAATCACCTCTAAAGCAATGCGCCAAACCGGCCGCGCTGAACTTCCCGGCCATTCATTGTAACCATAACGGCGAAGCCGACTCTCCGCCTCCTCCGTCGTCAGGCCCTCCATCACTCTTTACTGTAATTGTACCCACACATCCAGCGGATCGCCGGGTAAAAATGCTCCGGCATTGCACTCAAGTGGATTCAGATCGCGCAATGCCTTGCTAATTATCAAATCTTCGCGAACATTCACTCCCCTGTTCTGGTATTCTGCAAAAACCTCATCGGCAAGGGTTTCAAAATAAGACACCATTCTCCCCTGCTTTGTTGGGTCATTCACTATCACAGCTATATCCGACCAGGTTTCAAACCCAAAGTGAGTCCCCAAAATCTGCCCTTTCTGCACGAATTCACCAATTTGAAATGCTTTTTGAGGATTGGTATGGAAAATCACAAACCGAAACGCAGGATGCTCCGATGATTGTATCTCGAACTTTACACCCGCCCACTCCTGCTCATATCGGGTAATGCTGCCCGCCACCGGACTTTTCACCTGCACTTGGGTCCAATTCACTGAATCTTTCGGATAAAAATAGTGCTTCATGCTACGGCAGTGTTCGGTAAAATCGCTGTAGTCATGTCCCGCCGATGATCGGTATCTGGATATTTTCTGAATTTTACTCAAATCAATATACTGCCCTGCAAACCGGGGAATTCCCTGCGTCGCAATATCCCAAACATCATCGGAAGTGTTTCCGCCATTGTTTTTTTTCTTGCACGACGATTGCCAGAAAAGACCACTGCAAGCCAATGCAGTCAATAAAATGATAAAACTAAATTTCACTTCAGGAAGCTACCATTCCCTGTTCATGATATTGTTGAGTCCGGTCAGGCGGCAAGAAAACCGAAATCAGCCCAAGCGCGATGCCAAATCCAGACCATGCTTTCGGGCTGTTTCTTTGGCAATTTCATAACCGGCATCAGCGTGCCTCACCACTCCCATTCCGGGATCGTTGTGCAACACTCTTTTTAATCTTTCATCGGCCTCGGCAGAGCCATCGGCCACGATAACCATGCCTGAATGAATACTGTACCCCATTCCGACACCGCCACCGTGATGCAGACTTACCCAACTCGCACCGCCTGCCGAATTCACCAGCGCATTCAAAATGGGCCAGTCGGCAACGGCATCGCTTCCGTCCAGCATGGCCTCAGTCTCGCGGTTTGGCGATGCCACAGAACCCGTGTCAAGATGATCCCTTCCAATCACAATCGGAGCTTTTACCTTGCCTGTTCTCACCAGCTCATTAAACAGCAAACCTGCTTTTTGGCGTTCGCCTTGGCCCAACCAGCATATACGGGCAGGCAAACCCTGAAATTCAATTTTTTCTCTGGCCATCGTCATCCAGCGTTTCAAACTGCTGTTTTCAGGAAACAATTCCAAAATGGCCTTGTCGGTGGTGTAAATGTCTTCGGGGTCTCCGCTTAACGCAACCCAGCGGAAAGGTCCTTTGCCTTCGCAGAAAAGCGGACGAATAAAGGCAGGCACAAAACCCGGAAAATCGAAAGCATTGGCTAACCCCTTCTCAAAGGCCCTGCCACGCAAATTGTTGCCATAATCGAAAGTAATGCTACCGCGCTTTTGCAGTTCCAACATCAATTTTACATGGTGAACCATGGTGCCGTAACTCAGTTCCAGGTATTTGTCCGGATTATCGCGCCTTAGTTTGTCAGCCGCTTCCACATCCATATCTTCGGGGTAGTAGCCTATCAGCGGGTCGTGCGCACTTGTCTGATCCGTAAGGGTTTCGGGAGTAATATTTCTGGCAACGAGCCGTTCAAGTAAATCCACTGCATTGCACAACACTCCAATGCTCACTGCGGCGCCTTTGTCTTTGGCTTCAAGCGCCATGTCAATGGCCTCGTCTATATTGCGGCTCATCACATCCAAATAGCGGGTTTCAAGTCGTTTGCGAATTCTCCATTCCTCCACTTCCGCCACAAGCGCAACGCCTTCGTTCATGGTAATGGCCAATGGCTGAGCTCCGCCCATTCCACCCAAACCGGCTGTTACATTAAGGGTTCCTTTCAGGGTTCCGCCAAAATGCTGTCGGGCGCACTCGGCATAAGTTTCGTAGGTTCCCTGCACAATGCCCTGCGAACCAATGTAAATCCAGCTACCTGCTGTCATTTGACCGTACATCATCAACCCCTTTGCTTCCAGCTCACGAAAATGTTCCCAATTCGCCCAGTTCGGTACCAACTGACTGTTGCTAATCAGCACCCTCGGGGCGTTTTTATGGGTCGGCAAAATGGCAACGGGCTTACCGCTTTGTACGATTAAAGTTTCATCGTCCTCCAGCGTTCTCAGGGCTTTCAAAATATTATCAAACGCCTCCCAGTTGCGGGCGGCCTTCCCCAACCCACCATACACAATCAAATCCTCGGGCTTTTCCGCCACATCCGGATCCAGGTTGTTCTGAATCATGCGGTAGGCGGCCTCCTGAATCCATCCTTTGCAATTCAAGGTGGTTCCGGTTGGGGCAGTTACAATTCTGGGTCCTGAAACGGGTTGCTGAGACATGCCGCAAAGTTACTTCCAAGCCGCCCAACGACATTGTGTTCAGT
>CANHCW010000009.1 GCA_947459165.1 Flavobacteriales bacterium | reverse complement strand
TCAATCATCCAGCGGTCGGGCATGCCCGCTTTTAACTGCCAGTTTCCCTGATCGGCATCTTTGTCGTTTTTTCTAAAGAATGAGGCATGACTTAGCTTTTGCCAATCCTGCTCCGATAATGATTTATCCCAAATGGCCTGCGGTTCAGGTCTGCGCAGAATATACTTACCAAACCTCTCCAGCTTTTCAAAACCACCGGTATCGATGAGTTCGTAATCGGGGAGAATGGCGGGAATCAACCTTTGATAGGGCATGCCGCAAAGATAGGATTAGAGCCTGCATTGCGGTTTTATTGCAAAATCTGATTAATCGGTTACCTTTTTTATGAGCCGCAAAGCTCCCTGCCTGACACCGTTGTATTGCAAAATATAAACCCCTGCCGTTAAGGATGAAAAATTGTATTCGCCGGGGTTATCGCCGGCAAACACTATTCGGCCTGCATGATCAACCAGGCGATAGTGCACAAGACCTGTTGGCAGGCCGGAATTGGTATTGATTCGGTCGCTAAAGGGATTAGGCCACACCCGAACCTGAGCACTTACGAATTTCGAAGAGTTGGTGGGTTCGGCCCCACCGCGCAGCAGAAAGCAATAATTTTTACGAATTTTAGGATCGTAGGTGGTGATGCCGTAGCGGTTATCCAGATACCAGGCCGAACCCGTCTGATTAGGCAAAGTAGTCGATGTCCAAAACTTGCGGCCGGTAAATTGCAGATAGCTTTTGTTAAAGCAGGGATTCAAGAGTTTTATATCCGTAAGTGACTGTAATTCCTTTACATTGGGCAGACGCCAGTCACTGAAACCGCCTGCGGTGCATGAATCGGCGTACAATAGCGCATTTTCCCAGCTTAAGCTGTCGGCCGAGGCCTTTTTTAACCAAATCAATCCAGTGAGTGCATCGGTAATACTTCCGTTACCGTTGTCGGCAAACCGAACCGGAATGGCAACCGTATTGATAATACTGCGCACGGCCCTTACATGGAACTTTTTGGTGCCACCTGCACTCACTGTTTCGGTTTTGGCGTGGTTGCCTACCCCACCGCCTGCATTGCTCACCCAAATTTTATTCGTATCGTTGGCCTGTGTTTCAGCACTCCACCAGTATTCGGCGCCGGTTTTAGGAAATACTTTTATATCCATGGCCGGATTGGTTACCGAATGGTTTAAAATGGAATGCGATTCCATGAGGTAAGGCAATCGCCAGTCGGTAAAACCGCCTAATGTTAGGGTATCGCAGTAAATTCGTGCTTTTTCAATGCTCATTTCGCCACCGTCGGTTCTTTGCCACATTAAACCTGTTACTGTATCAATGGCAGTGCCGTTGGTATTGATTTGAAAAAAAGGTGGAAATAAATTGAAATCCGCATCCTCACCGGGAGTGGCTGTATATCCTGTATTCACGCCGGTGTCGGGAATGCGTTTCATGGTTTTCAGCACCGATTGGCAATACAGATTGTAAAAAGCACTTAGCAGTAATGGTAGAAGAACTATTGCACGCCTGCTTTGAGAGATTTTCATTTCAGAACAACTTTGGTTACCGAACGGGTTTCTCCTTTTTGCAGTTCAACAAAATAAATTCCTTTAGGCAAATGTTGAACCTGAATGGCCGAAACAAAACCGGCCTTGCGAAAAACACAGGCCCCACCGGAATTGTATAGAGCCACAGATGAAACCGCGCGTTGAAAAGATGCAGTGGTCATACTAAGCCGAATGACATCTGAAGCGGGATTTGGAAACGCCTGAAATAAGCTTGGCTTGCTGAGTTTATCGGTGCTGCTTGGCATTTGGCAAACCGCTTTACCGTTATAGTTCTGGGTGTTTTTGCCTGCGGGCGTATAAAAGTCGTACACAAACTTGCCGCTGGCATCCCAACTGTATACAATGGAATCGGTAGCGCCCGCCAAAGTATAAATGAGGGTGTATCCATTGCTTCCGTTAGGATGAAAACCTGTAATTGTAGCACCTTTCAGCGGGGTAAGGGCCGGCCTTACGCCTTTGGCCACTGCCTGGGGCACAATTTGAAGTGTAGTATCTTCGTTTACAACTCCTACCATGTTTCCTATCATATAAGGTGCCGCAGCTGTTCCGTGATAATGATACCGACCGTCACTTCCGGTGTGTCCATGATTGGCATCCAGCGCTTTCATTGCCGTTCCGTCGGGTTCCTTGCCCCCGTAAATCGCATAGCCGTCCAGGGCAAACCCGATGGGGGTAACGGGCCCCGATTTGGCCTCAAGAAACATAGGCGCAATGTGGTAATGGTAATCGTCTGCGCGGCCCGAGTGGCCTCCCCAATTGTCTAGCTGTCCGTCCAAATAGGCATCAACTCCCGTATTGGTATAAGGATTAAAAATGGGAATACCATTCGCCGCAATGGCCACCGCACCGCGTAAAAAATGCTTGTTGTTTACCGGCACGGGCGTGGCTGCCTTCACCGGATTTAATGGAATGCTCCAGGCATTGCTGCCAATATAACAGTGAAAAATGGGCACCTGCTGTTGCCATGAAGTAATGCCTGTCATCATGCTGTGGTCGGGCAAGCCCTTCGATTCAACATAAAACCAGGTATTGTCCCACCTTGTGTTCACCGCGGGTTTAAATGGCGCAAAAGCCGAATCCAGAAAACCGGGATTGGTTACGCCTGCGGCACGAAATACCTGCTTCTTACCAAAATTGTACAGCAACATAGAAAATGAAACCATTAAAAAGGCAAATACAAAACGAAAAATATGTGTGCCCGACTTTTTAAGCAGCAGCCATGCCACAAGCAGCAGCAATGCGGCTATCGCCACAGGTATAAACCAATCCGGCCCGGCAGACCCTGCCGTCCGCTATACTGCAACCGGTTGTGCAATTTTTACCGGATTTTGCCCATTTAAATGTGCAATTTCATGGTGTTTGTGCTCAAGCCAGTGTCTATCATTTTCACTCAGTTTACTTACCGGAAAATGGACAATCTGTTCATTCAGCTTTTCTATGTACACTTCACCATCGCGCTGAAGAAAAAAGTAGCCTTCAATGCTGCTTCCATCAACCATTTTCCAGATTTTAGGAGTCGTTTTTTCGTAATGGGCATCATGTGCGCTGAGACTGCCACAAAGTGTGCCAAGTAACAATAACAGAAGCAGGTAATATGGGGGTGTTTTCATTTTTATTATTTTTTAGGGGTTTAAAATTAGTTTTTTGGTTCTGCTTCCTGAATGACTTCCTCTAATCTGCAATTGATAGTAGCCCGCGGGCAGTTCAGCTCCTTCATTGTTTTTGCCATCCCACACCATCAGGTACCTTCCTGTCTGTACATTTTGCGGCGCCATCATTTGCCTCACTTGTCTTCCGGATGCATCCACAATCTGCACTGAAATATTCTCCGGCGTTTTTACATTAAAATCAAACTGCACCTGACCTTTAAAGGGGTTGGGATAAACCAGTTCATCTTCATAATTGCCGTTCCACAGCACCGGGACATCTGCTGTTAATGAATCGTAACAGTTCTTTTCGCCTATAAAATAACTCGCTGAAACATCTTTGTTCTTTCTGCTGCCCGTTTCGTTTTTTGGCAAATACACCCTTACATATTCCACTTTAACACCGGCCGGCGAAACGGTTACCCGCAAATGCCCTGAATTCGGAAGAATCTGACCTTCAAAATAACCATAGTCATCAGCATAGGAGACACCGCTGAAGTTGGGATGACTGGGCTGGGGCACTTCCTGGTAAATGAGACAGGATTTCTGTTGTTTTCCAAAAAAATGATCGTGCCCGTGAAAGAAAATATTCACGCGGTGTTCCTGCAGCAAATCCTTAATGGGTTTATACCATCCCGGTCTATTATTTGCAAAACCCGGGGTGCCATCAAGGTTGCTTCCGCCCCATTCGTATCGGTCGGCATATTCCACACCACCTCTGCCATCGGGGTCTCCGCCAACCAGCTGATGAGAGAAAACAAATTTGTACTTGGCATCGCTTTTTTCCAATGTGGTTTTAAGCCAGTCGTACTGGGTTTTACCCAAAGTCCAGCGCCAACCGTTCAGCGAATCAGGTTTGGGTTTGGTAAACCAATATGGATCGAGTGTAATAAACAAGGCATCGCCCCACTGCCAGGCTGTGTAACTTTCGCGTGCCCCGGCATAAGGGTACCGGGTGGTATCGCCCGAGTAAAATGAACCGGGAATCGGATTCAGAAAATACTTTTTTCGGTCAACGGTTCCCCAAACAGCCACATTGTTTCCCCCTGCAGTGTTCAGCCAGCCACATTCACCCTCGTGGTTTCCAATCACCATATAAACAGGAACGGAATGACCCAGTTTCTCATAATAACCGCGCATCATTTTGGCACGGTAAGTCACCGTATCTCGGGGTACCACTTTTGCCGGTGTTCTCAATTTATCTGACATTAAAATGTCTCCCAGATCAATCATAAAATCGGGATTGTCTTCCAACTGATTTTTCAAACATCGATTGTAAACACCGGTATCACTCTGCTCATCCAAGTGGGGATCGGCCTGTATAACAAAAGTAAACGACTTGCCTTTGGACTTGGCGGTTCTAAAGCGGAATTCAGGGCGCTTAACCTCTGCTGTTGTACCGGTTTTTCGGTATGAAACGGAATAATAATACTGGGTATCGGAAAGCAAGCCTGTTATTTCAATCTCCGCAGGTTCATTGGCCATAAAACTTTGCCAGGCAGTTTGCCCGATATACAAACCGCTTTTCAGGCCGTAATTCACCCTCATATCAACACCCTGATCGAAAAACATCTGTATGGTAATGCCTTTATCAGTTGGCCTGCCAAGCAGTTCTGCCTGCAACACAGTTTGGGCTGTTGCACTGCTTGCAAACATGGTTGCAGCCGTTAAAATTCCCAATAGTTTTTGTTTGGTTGTCATCTGTGAATCAGTATTTTTTCTGTGGTTTTCAAACCGTCAGCCTCAATTTCAAGCAGGTAAACCCCGGGTGAATATGGGCTCAAATCCACCATACTCTGGCTTGTTATATGCAGTTTATTACCTGTGGCGGACCGCAGGGTAAGTCGACGATTTCCAAGATTGGCCGGAAAAATCACCGTAACCTTATCTTCCGCCGGGTTGGGCTTAACCACCACATTTTCAAGTTTGGTTCTTTTCTGTGCAGCCGGATTTCCGCCTACAGTATAGGAAAAAGGAACTTCTCTGTTTTTATGAACCCCAAAAGTATCTTTGGGTAAATACGCCCTTACAAAATCAACTTTGGTTCCATCCGGGCCCACTGTTACCCTAATATGACCTGTACCTTCTATTGTATCAGAAACAAAGGCATCCGCATTGGCATCCATCCCGATCCTATAGGTAGAATCACTTGGCATTGGACAGGTCTGATAAGTTACACCATCCAGCATTTCGTGAGCAAATACATGATCATGCCCTTGAAAAAAGATATTGACCTTGTTGTCTACAAAAAGTTTATGAATGGGCTTTTCCCAGCCCGGACGGTTGGCGGCAAACAAATCGCGGCCATTCACCAGTCCACCCCATTCGTATAACGGCGCATTGGTAACCCCGCCACGCCCCTGTCCGCGAACATGATGGGCAAATACAAACTTGTACTTTGATGTGCTGCTTTCCAATGTTGTTTTCAGCCAGTCGTACTGTTTCTTACCCAAACTCCAGGCCCATTTTTGAGGTTTATCGCTGGTATCGCACTGATCGCGGTACACATCCAGCACAACAAACTGGGCATCGCCCCAGGTCCATGCATAATAGTTTTCCGGGTTGCCTATGCCGTAACCTTCCAAATCCGTATTGCCCGAATAAAATGCATTTGGATAAGGATTTGGATAATAGTGTTTGCGCCACTGAGTACCCCATACGCAAAGGTTTGCCCCCGGATTTTGAAGATAGTAATAATCGTTTTCCCCTTCGTGATTTCCCAAACAAACATAAAAAGGTATAGAGTGGCAAACCGCGCCCAAAAAAGGGCGGTAATTCTTGTGCAGAACATCCAGTTCCTGAGAGGTTATGGTGGGCCAGTTGTGGTCATCGCCGAAAATATCGCCCAGCGACAACATAAAATCCGGCTGATCTGCCAATTGATTTTGCAAGGTTACCCTGTACATATTTGCAATACCCTTTTTATCGTAAAGGTGTTCATCCGCCTCAATAGTGAAGGTAAATCCACTGCCGACAGCTCTTTGTGTATGAAAACGGTATTCCGGACTTACCGAATAATTGGGTGCCGCGGCAGTTTTATATTTCAGTCTGTAATAATAGTTGGTGTTGGGTTGCAACCCCATTACTGTAAGTTCCAGGGGTGTTCCGGCTACTATGGTCGCAACCGCTGTTTGCGAAGCGTAAGAACCTGAGGCAGTTCCATATTCAAGGTAACCCTGCATATTTTGCTCAAACAGAATGCTGGCTGTGATGGAAGTGTCGGTGGGTCTTCCCAAAATAATATTGTAGCTCTGACTTTGTAATACTGTGGCATTACAATGTACAATAACCAACAATGCTACAATTTTTAAGAATCTCATGCGGCGAGATATTGGCACAAAAGGTAAACACTTCAATTTCATAGGGATATTGTATTTTTTACCATTAGATAGATGTTCGAATGAACAAAAGGTTTAATTGATTAAATAAAAAAAGCCGAAAAAATTTCGGCTTTTTCAAAATATCAGTTAAAATCTTTTAGGGCTTGTCTTTCACTCTAGGTTCCGGTTTCTTCCCAGCAACTGCTTTCAAAAACTGGATGCGAACTTTCATTACACCATAAAGGTCATCGGGGCTGCTTGCAACCCGGCCTAATCCTGAAGCTTCATCGGCAATGGTATATACCTCAAATTCCGATCCGGCTGTTGACTGTTCAAAAGCTTCTTTCACCGAAGGATTCAGCATCATGTTAATTTTATCCATAGTAACTTTCACCGGCTCGGGGCTTTCTTTAGCCGTGTTCACAAGCACTTTTCCTTTTTGCGATGTAACGATGATGTTGCAGTAAACTGTATCAAATTCACCGGGTACGGAACCGCTGCCGCCTTTAATCAGTTTATACTGACCTTTGGATGCAAGGGTTTTCACATCCTTCTGCTTTGCATTTTCGGCAAACCACTTGTCGGCTTCTGCCTTCATTTTTTTCGCTTTTGCCAGTCTTTCTTTGTTTAGAAATAAAGCATAAACCTTTTGTAAATCTTTACTGGCAATGGCGTATCCACTGTCTTTCTGCATGGCTTCTTCCACGCCTTTCAAAAGTGAACTGTAATCTATTTCTTCAATGCCGTTGTCCTTTACATGTTTTCCAATTTGGAAGCCCAGTGAATAGCTGAAAGAATCGATTCCTGTTTTCAGCTTCTTCTTAGGATTGATTTGTTTGCCTCCGCAGGCGGCCAGCACCAGCAGACCTGTGATTGCGGAAAATATGATGTATTTTTTCATGTTGTTTTTCTGCTTTGCTTATCCCTGAACTTTCAGTGATCCGTACAACTCCGACCTTCTTTCCTGAACATTTTTGTCTTCTGCGTATTCTTCGTAAGTCATGTACTTATCGATCATGCCATTGGGGGTAATTTCAATAATTCTGTTGGCAATGGTATTGATGAACTCCTGGTCATGGCTATGAAACAACACAATACCGGCATAATCTGCCAGCCCGTTGTTCAATGCCTGAATACTTTCCAAATCGAGGTGGTTGGTAGGTTCATCAAAAATGCCCACATTGGGATTTTCAATCATCATTTTACTCAGCATACAACGCACCTTTTCGCCACCCGAAAGCACATTGCACATTTTCTGGGTTTCCTCACCGCTGAAAAGCATGCGACCTAAAAATCCACGAATAAAAGTCTCGTCTTTCTCTGCGCTGTATTGCCTTAGCCAGTCAACCAAATTGATGGGATGTTTGAAAAACTCACTGTTATCGTTGGGCAAATAACCCATTTTAACCGTTACACCCCAGTTTATTTCACCTGAATCGGGCTGCGTTTCGCCCCACAGAATTTTAAACAGCGTGTTTAATGCCATTGTGTTTCTGCTCAGAAACGCAATTTTATCGCCCTTGTTCACAGTAAAATTAACATTGCTGAACAGTTTTTCAGCGCCTGAACCGTGAGCCAGACTTTCCACCGTTAAAATCTGATCGCCTACTTCGCGTTCCTGTTTAAAGATTATGCCGGGATAGCGACGATTGCTGGGTTGAATTTCTTCAATATTGAGTTTCTCCAGCATTTTTTTACGCGCTGTCGCCTGACGGCTTTTGGCCACATTGGCGCTGAAACGGGCAATAAATTCCTGCAGTTCTTTTTTCTTTTCTTCTGCCTTTTTGTTCTGATCGCTTCTTTGCCTCAAGGCAAGCTGAGAACTTTGATACCAGAAAGTGTAGTTGCCTGAGAAAATTTTAATACGGGCGAAATCAATATCGCAAACATGGGTGCACACATTGTCAAGAAAGTGACGGTCGTGGCTCACCACAAGTACAGTATTTTCAAAGTTGGCCAAAAAATCTTCCAGCCAGCGAATGGTTTCCACATCCAGATCGTTTGTGGGTTCGTCCATCAGCAAAACATCGGGGTTACCGAACAAAGCCTGAGCCAAAAGTACCCGAACTTTTTGGTTGCCGCTGAGGTCTTTCATCAGTTTTTCGTGAAATTCCTCTTCAATGCCCAGGTTGCTCAGCAGGGTTGCTGCATCGCTTTCAGCATTCCAGCCGTCCATTTCCGCAAACTCACCCTCCAGTTCGCTGGCGCGAATTCCATCTTCGTCGGAAAAATCGGGTTTGGCATATAAAGCATCCTTCTCTTCCATGATTGCCCATAGTTTGTGGTGACCGCGCAAAACGGTCTGCAGCACCGGAAATTCATCAAACGCAAAGTGATTCTGATTAAGAACCGCCATGCGCTTACCCGGTTCCATGTCAATGGAACCGGTATTGGGCTCAATTTCGCCCGAAAGAATCTTCACAAAGGTCGATTTGCCTGCGCCATTGGCGCCAATAATGCCGTAACAATTGCCCGAAGTGAATTTAAGGTTAACCTCTTCGAACAAAACGCGCTTACCAAAACGCAGGGAAACATTTGAAACAGAAAGCATTGAACTGATAAAAAGAGGTGCGAAATTAGTATAAAAAGACCTCAGGTTGGGGGAAGTTCGCAGAAATTTACCCTTGAATTGCACAATCACCTCCAAATGAATGTGCGCAAGCCGCGGCCTAGAATAACTGTGGTGGGCAAACCGGAAAAAATCTTAAGAAATCTTTGTCCAAAACCGAAAATGACTGCACATTAAAAAATTTGTCTTTTTGCACCCTAAAACCTTAGCTATGACTCACTAACCGAATACGAAGCTGTCTGCTACCATTTATTACCGGTAACAAAGGGCATCGATTGACAAAAACTGGATCATTCTGACACATTGATCTATTTTAGTTTTTTTCGTATTTGTAAATTGGTTTTTTCAAACATGCCGCTGAAAAGTTGTGACTAAATTATTTGTGTTGAAATTCCTGTTTTTTTATACATTTGTTGATTGAGTTCAGGAATATCTAAAACAAAAAGTCCGAAAAAATAATATCTAAGTCAATGAATATCTTATTTATAAACTTTAAAATGGAGGTGAATGCATTGTTTAATTTTAACTCTTTTTTAATTAGTTTTAATTCTAATTCTTACGATTTTGAAAACAACCAAAAGCTCATTGAATATACCTGTTTTAAGTGATATAAGTTTAAAAATGTGTCACTGACATTTGCACTATGGAAAGACCAATTAAAATATTTATCATCGATGATCATCGCGTAATCAGCGATGGACTGAAGTTAATTTTAGAATCAAAACCGGGTTATCAAGTATTGAATACTTTTACAAATCCTGCCTCCCTCCTGCAGGAAATCAAACTTCAGCAACCCGACCTGATTATCACTGACATTACAATGCCGGGAATGAATGGCCTGGAATTGAGCAAAAGGGTGTTATCAGAGTATCCGAAAATTAAAATCCTCATGCTCACCATGCATATTCAGGGCGAGTATGTAAAATCGGCACTCAAAGCCGGCGTAACCGGTTATGTATTAAAAGACAGTTCGCCCGATGACTTATTTACAGCCATTGAGTCAGTCATGTCGGGTAACAAATACATCTCCCCCAAAGCACAAAATGGATTCTTCGAGTTGGGCAGACCAAAGTCTGAATTGACAGCCCGAGAATCGGAGGTATTGCAAGCGCTTGCCATGGGAATGAATACCAGGCAGGTGGCAGATAAATTATTCATCAGCAATCACACAGTCGAAACCCATAGAAAAAACCTGCTCGCCAAAACAGAGAGTAAGAATATTGCCGAGTTAATTGTGTGGGGAGTAAGCAGGGGATATATTCTTCCACAGCCTGGATAAAACGAGGCTCCAGCCAATTACAAACGACAACAATCGGATACAACCATTTTCTTACCGAGTTGGGTTTCGGGGCTGTTCAACCTTTGCATCATCGAATAGCGATTGAAACCTTTTAAAAAACAAGTTATATGAAAAATCTTATGAATTCTGTAAGACTGATTGGAAATGTAGGCAAAGAGCCTCAGATTAAGGACTTCGGCAACGGCAAGAAAGTTGCGACTGTATCACTCGCCACCAGCGAAAAACGAAAGGATGCCAGCGGCAAGTACATTGAGCACACAGACTGGCACAACCTGGTTTTCTGGGGCAAGCAGGCCGAAGTAGTGTCGAATTATGTGGCAAAGGGATTAAAGATTGCCGTTGAAGGCAAACTCAGCCACCGCGACTACACCACTGCTTCAGGCGAAAAACGCTATGTAACAGAAGTAGTCGTGAACGAAATGGCTTTTCTCAATGGCAGAAAAGCCCTACAGACGGCCTCAGGTGAAGATGAAAATCTGCCCTTCTGACGCATTAAAAAGTCTGATTGATAAAAAACCCGGCGAATACATCGTCGGGTTTTTTATTATTGCAAAAATCGGTTTGCCAATTCAGGATTGGGAAGCGCACAAACCTCTTGTTTGCCAAACCATCGGTACCTGTTTTTAGCAACAAAACGGTATAAGGCGTTGCGAATAAATGCCGGAATAAGAAAGCCAACCGCCATCAAATTAGTAGGAAAACCCAACAATACAGCAATGCGCAAGGCCGCACCGCTTTGTGTAAAAACCTTCCCATTGTAAACCAGGAGCATACTATCCAATTGCTTCAGATTTGGCAATCGGTCAATTAAATCAGATCCTGCTTTTCCTTGCAGCGAAGCAAATTGAAATACTCTTTTTTTATCCCGCCGTATAATCCATAGAACCGAGCTGTTGCAAAGGTTGCACACCCCGTCGAAATAAACAACCGGTGCGGCTTTAATCAATTTACTTTCTGAAGATATTCCTTCACTTTTTCCCTGAAATAGGGATTAAGTTCAGGCGGGTTAAACTGCAATCCTTCTCTTTCACGCTTTTTGGTTTTCATATACTCTTGCAAAGCCGAAGGAATAGATGGTACAGTATTCAAGGGCGAATTGGCTTCCCTTTTTTCCTCTGTTTGCTGATTTCTGTCCGATTTCTCATGCTCCAGCAAGCGGGTTTCAATTTGTTTCTGCCTCATCAGCAAATCGTTCGGCAAAACCTTATTCACCAAATCTTTTTCCTGCTGCTCCATCAACTTTTCTGTGTTCTGAAGTTCTTTTGCCCCGGCACCATTCCCCTGCTTTTCAAGTTGCTTTCTCAAGTCGGCCAATTGCTTTCTTAACGCCTCCTGCATGAGGGCAATGCGGGCGTATTCCCTGTTCGTCTCTTTGTCTGAACCTTTTTCGCCGGGTTTGGGCTGACCTTGTTGTCCGGGTTTCCCCTGCTGACTTTTCTTCTGCATTTCCTGCAGCATCTGCCCAAGCTGCTCCTGACTTTTAGAAAGTTTATCGCCTTTTTTGGGTTGCCCCTGACTTTTGCCTTTTGCTCCCGGATTGTTGCAACTCTGCTTGCCCGATTTGCTTTGGTTTTGAGACATTTTCTGCTGCATATTCTGCATGCTTTCGAGCAACAAAACAGATAGATTGTTCAGCCCCGTCATTACATACTGTTCGCGAACCACGGCCTCTGTAAGTTTTCTCACTTTAAGCCCGTTCAGCGCCAACTCCATGTTGTTGTTAATTCGGGCAATCTCTTTGGTTACAAAAGTGCCAACCATGGGTTGTCGCTTTGCCAAAGCCCTAAGACTGTCTTCAAGCAACAAACACTTTTCCTTAACCTTCATTTGCCTCTTATTCAAATCAACAAACTTGGGATTGTACTCTCTTACCTTCGACAATTCCGTGAACACAGTTTCCTGTTCAAAAGAGGCTTCTACCAGGTTCTCGAGCAACTCTCTCAATTTTTGATAATCTTCACTCAGGCGCTTCTGCTGCTCTTGCTCAAGACTCTTTTTCATCTTCTCTGCTGCTTTTTTCATTTGCTCAGCAGCTGATTTTTGATTTTCAGACGCCTTTTGATTTTTACCTTTATCAAGGTTGTTACCCGCCTCTTTTTGTTGTTCTTCTGCATTTTGCTGCTCCTGCTCACCCATATCAAGGTTCATGGGCTTTTCAAGATCTTTGTTCATTCCCTCGGCCTCTTTCAGCTCCTTGCGAATGTTGTTCATTTCCTCTTTCAACTTCTCCTGTGCTTCCTTCAATTCGCCGGTTTTATCGCCCTTCTGTCCTTCGGTTTTATCGGCCAGTTTTTCCTGTTCCTTGGCCAACTTTTCCAATCGATCAATGTTGTCGTTCAGCTTTTTTTCAAGTTGCAATTCCTTAAACTGCTCCATGAGTTGATTGATGTCTCGGGCCTGATCCTTGTTTTGTTGTTGCATTTGCTGCAGTTTCTCGGCTATTTTCTCTTTTGATGCCTTTTCATCAAGCAGTTTGCGCAATTCTTCCAGCAGTTTCTGGGTCTCCGGATTTTGCAAATCCTTCAGCAAATTATCCAGTTGTTCCTTTTTCTCTTGTATTGATTCCTTGGGCGACTGAAATTCATTTTGCTGCTTATCGAGTTTCTCTTTCTCCTTTTTCAGTTCCTCAACCTTTTCAGTCAGTTTATCCTGTTTACGGATAAAATCCTCAATGCGCTGACGGTCTTCCCAATTCATATTTTTCTTTCCACTCAGGCTGTTTCTAAGCGATTCAGCCTCCTTTTGCATTTGCTGTCGGCTGTTAAACGCCTCCTGCATCATATTACTCACTTTACTGCCTGAAATAGCGGCATCTTTCCTCACCTCTTCCAAACTTTGCTTTCTCAGCAATTCAGTCGGAGTTTTTCCCGATTTAAAACCGTTGATTGCATCGTTATCCCAAACTTCAAAATAGTACTCAACCTCATCTCCGGCTGCCATCCCCAAGGCATCCATGTTCATTCCGGCTGCAAAATCGGTAATTCTGCCGGGCTGCGCAGGTACATTAATATTCTGCCATCCCTTCTTTAATTTGCCATCATCGGAAGCTTTGGTGTATCTGTATTTCAGCCGCACCGAAGTGATTCCGTAATCGTCCGAAGCCTGACCTGTAAACCAAAACTGCTTCAGGTTTGCAGAGTCGTCGTGTTTTTCAACAGAAATCACAGGTACGGCATCTTTTACCACTGAAACCGAGTATTTGAGTGTATCCTTTCCTTTGTAATTGCCGTTGCTAAGTGCAAGTTGCAGTGTGGTAGAACCGGTAAAAACCGAAGCGTAAACAAACACTCCCGCATTGCCTTTCAATTCCATTTTTTGTCCTGAACTGATCAGGCTTGCCGTTCCGGCATCCCGGGTTCTGATATTCCAGGTAATTTTGCTTCCCTCGGGCACGCTGAACTCGGTGGTGTTTGAAATTTTTTCAGTTGCTCTGCCGGTGTAGCTTGGGTAAACAATTTCGGCAACTACATCACTTACAGATGGAACAGGAATGGTATTGATGATGAATTCCTGCGATGAAAACCCCGCCGCCTCGAAGTGAAAAGGTTGATTTTTTTGAATGTTCTGAACTTGATAGGCAAATCCTCCGCCAGATACAGCTTCCATTTTAATTCGCTGTCCATTCATAACCATGTATGCATCGGCAGGCAGGCTCTTGCCTTTAAAGCCAAGGTTAATCGTAATGTTGTTCCCCCTTTCAACCGTGAGGTTTTTATTGCCAAGAACAAATTCAAATGGGGCTTGCACAGCGAAATGACTGTTGTATTTCAACAACCTCAAACCTCCATCTAAAATAATGCTGCTTTGAAAAATGAGAATGACAGCAAACAGCGACAAAGGTAAAATCGCAAATCGCAGGTAGCGCTTGTTGGCTTTGATGTTAACCGCGCCGGCAAAGGATATACTCCTCAGTTCAGCAGTTTTTTGCTCAATTCCCGCAATGAGCAAAGCACTTTCCGGATGAACCGAATGCATTTGCTCCATTTGCAAAAGGTTCAACAATTTATCGCGAACATGTTCAAAGTGATTTCCAATAATAACCGCTGCCTGCTCATAAGAAATCACCTTACCCAAGCGATACATACCGGTTAGGGGCTTGACTATCCAAAACCACATGACAGCAGCCAGGGCGAATACCCAAGTCCAAAAAAACAGCATTCTCACCGGAGTTGAAAAATGCCCGTAAAACTCACTGAAACTAAGCAGCAAAAACATACCCGTAAGCAAGCCTACACCGAGTATAGAACCCTTGATGAGCATATTCAGGTAATACCTGCGAATAAATGCATCGAGCTTGCCTATGATTTCGTGTTTCAGCACTGTTACAAAATTAACGCATTGTATGACTATTTATATGCGTTTGACAGAAAAAGTAAATCAAAGCAGCAACCGCTGTGCTGCCTCATACATCACAATGCCTGCGGCAACTCCTGCATTCAGCGATTCTCCTTTCCCAGAGCCGGGTATGCTGATTTTTTCGCTTAGCACAGCAGCTGTTTCAGCTCTGATACCATGCGATTCACTTCCCACCACAATTACAGCAGGTGGCTTAAACTGAGCAGCGGAGACCGGATTTCCCTGCATAAAACAGCCGTAGGCATTTCTGTTATTCAGCATTTGGGCCAAATTTCCTCTGTAAATTTTAACCCGGGTAAAAGCACCCATGCTGGCTGAAATGCTTTTATGGCCATAAAAATCAGTGCAATCGTCGGACAGAAGTATGTGACGAATGCCAAACCAATCGGCCGTTCTTACCATGGTACCCAAATTTCCCGGATCTGATATACCATCCAGCGCCAGCGATAACTTCTCTTTTTCTGTCTCATTCCAATCACCCGGTGCAGGAATGTCAACCACCGCCAAAATACCGGGCGGGGTATCCATCTGACTGATTTTTTGGTAATCGCGGTCTGATATCACCTGCACTTCGAACGGAAGTTTGTATTTTGCAGCGAAGTCGGAAGTGGCCAAAATATTGACTATCTTGAGTGAACTGTGGAATAATTCCAATACGCTTTTACGGCCTTCAACAATGAAATGGCCATATTTTTGCCTGTACTTGGGCATTCTTAAGGCTGCAAACTGCTTCAAGTCGGTATTCGATGACATCACCACACGGCAAATATGCTAAAAACAGAGGGATATACCGGCTGTTCGTTATATTCATTTTGTTATTTGCCTGGGGTTGCGGGGTAAAGAAAATCATTCCCAATGACAGTTACCTGCTAAAAAGCAATGTAGTTGAGTTGCACACTGTAAAGCAGGGCTCCAATGCAGAAAAGGTGAAGGAGTCTGAAATCAAAGCTCAGATTTTACACCGGGAAAACAAACGGGTACTTTTCGACAAAATACCCATTTACCTGTGGATGTATGCACTGGGTACGAAAGACGGCGATACCGCCGCAGCCAACCAAAAAGGATGGAGAAAAAAATTTCGCGACAATTACGGCGAACCACCGGTTTTCATCGATAGCAACCTGGCGGCCCTGTCCGGAGACAATATTCACAACTATTTATTCAATAAGGGTTATTTTGATGCAACGGTTCGGGTAAAGCTAAACCTGAAAAAACGCAAAGGCAAAGTAACTTATGTGGTGAACACAGATGGCGTTTACCGCATCAATTCATTCTTCAAACAGCCGCAAGACAGCGCTTTAATGCCGGTTCTTGCCAACCTGGAAAAAACAGAAGAGGCCTTTAGACTGTGGTGGCCCCTGAACCTCGAAAAACTGAATCAAACTCGATCCGACCTGGCCGTTTTGTTCAGAAATCAGGGGTATTACCAAATGAATAAGGAGAGTTTCCGGTTTGAAATTGATACCCTTCAAAATAAAAAGGAGGGTGCTGTTTTCCTCAAAATAGACAACATGTCCGACGGAAGACCCTACAGAAAATTCAAATTTGGCAATGTTGGATTGTTTGTAGAGTGCAGCGATGTGTATGCGAACAACGACTATCCCGATTCTCTGAGCATGTCAGGCGTGAAAATGAAATTGAATCACTACCCGTTTGAAGCTTCCACACTTAGGTCGATGGTACAGTTCGACAGCGGCGCCATATACGCACAAACGGCCGGGGAAGCCACTTACAGATCGATGACAGATGTGGGTTTGTTCAGCTTTGTTGATATACGATATGTTGTAGACACCGCAAATTGCATCATCTACCCCGCCATTTATCTCAAGGCAATGGATAGAATGTCATTCTCGTTTGAACCCCAGGGTTTGTATTCACCTCAGGGCACATCGGGAACCAATTTTCAAACCCAAAGCCAACGCAGTTTTGGCTTGGCCGGCATTCTGGCATACAACAACCGCAATGTTTTTCACAACGGTGAAAACTTTCGGCTCAGCTCAGTTACTTCATACGAAGCTATTTTCAGACGAGATCAGACACGCAACTTTTTATACGGATTTCAACAAGGATTTAATGCATCTCTGTCGTTGCCGCATTTCACGCTGCTCAATGGTTTCGATAGACTGGTAAGAACCCAGAAGCGGAATACGGTATTCTCACTTTCATATCAATTTGAAAACAATCCCAATTTCAAACGAAGTTCTCTGCCGGCCAGTCTTACCTTTCAGTTCATCAGAAACAAACTCAGTTGGTATTATACTCCCCTCGAACTCAGTTTTAACCGAAACAGACTGGACCCCGGCTTTCTCCCCCGTCTGCCCCAGTTAGATCAGGATTTTGTGAAAAGGGTATTTACCGACCAGTTTATTTCGGCGGCCAAACTTGGATTGATTTACAGCAACAACCGCAATAAACCCGGACAGACCTATGTATTTACAAGAGCCGGATTTGAAACCAGCGGAAATTTGCACCGTTGGGCGCGCAGTTTAAAAAGTGGATTCAACAGTGACAGCAGCTACAATTTTTTGGGGGTGAATTATTTTCAGTACACCAAAGTTGAGGGCGAAATCAGGTTGCGACAAACTCTGGACGAACTAAATGCCCTGGCTCTGAGAATTAATAGCGGCGTAGTTTTGCCCTACGGAAATTCCACTGTTGTGCCATACGACAAACGCTACTTCATCGGCGGAAGCAACAGTTTGAGAGCCTGGCGGCCAAGGCGTCTGGGTCCGGGCAGTACCTCCGACACCAACAAATCCATTATTGACCGATCGGGGGAATTCATTTTTGAGGTGAATTTTGAATACCGATTTACTTTATTCAAAAATTTTCTGGAAGGTGCTTTGTTCATGGATGCCGGAAATATTTGGAATCTGAATCATAAAGGGCAACCTGCGAATGCCAAGGGAATTCTATACCCGGAATTTTGGGGTGATGATCTGGCATTGAATACCGGAATCGGATTTCGCTTCGACTTTAAGTTTTTTCTGTTCCGCCTAGACTGGGGCTTCCCCCTTCGCGACCCCGGAAAACCCGCCGGCGACAGGTGGCTTTTGGCCAAGGACAACCTGCTGAACTTTAATCAGTATCTATTTAAAGAAACCGCCATCGCCATTGGTATAGGATACCCATTTTAATTTAGGGTACGGTTTTTGCTTTTTCTGCCTTTACAATTGATTGCATGAAAAAATTATTGTCGTTTTTCGCCATGGCTTTTGCGCTTGCATTGATTCCCACTTTCAATGCATGTACCGATAAGGATGGGCAGATTAATATTTTCTCCCTGCAGGACGATATTCAGTTTGGACAGCAGGTGGTTACAGAACTGGAAAACGATCCTTCAGTGAAAGTGCTTGATTCTGCAACCCATGTACCCCTATACAAATATGTTTATGGTTTGCGCGACAGCATTCTCAAAAACAATCAATTGAATTACGAAGATGATTTTGCATGGAGAATCCGTGTAATACAGGATGACACGATACTGAATGCATTTTGCACCCCCGGCGGCTACATTTATATATACACTGCACTGATTCACTATTTGGAAAGTGAGGACCAACTTGCAGGAGTATTGGCACACGAAATAGCCCATGCCGACAAGCGCCACAGCACAGATGCCCTAACCCGTCAGTTCGGGTTAAGTGTGCTTTTCGACATTGTATTTGGTAAAGACAAAGGACAACTTGTGCGAATGGCCGCGCAGATTAAATCATTGCAATACAGCAGAAGCAATGAAACTGAGGCCGACATGGCTTCAGTAGAATGGCTTTACAAAACTGCTTACAACGCCAAAGGCGCTGCGGGATTTTTTCAAAAACTCATCGATCAGGGGCAGTCAGGCGGATCACCACAATGGCTGAGCACGCATCCTAACCCCGACAACCGGGTTCAGGCCATTACCGACAAATGGACCGCCCTGGGTGGAAAAAGCGGAAGCACTTTTGCAAGCCGTTATGCAGCATTTAAATCCATAGTTCCGTGAAAAAACTTTTATCATTCCTCATACCCCTGCTGTTTTTTGGAAAAGTATTCTCACAAACAGATACTGCGGGCAAGGCTCAGCAGATTGATAGCACTGAGTTTACCGACACGAGCAAAACCTACATTGTTGAAATAAACAAACTGCTGTATACGGCACAAGCCAACCTCGGAACACCCTATCGTTATGCCGGAAAAAAGCCGGGAGGGTTTGACTGCAGCGGCTTCGTTATGTATTGTTTCAGCAAAGCCCTGGGTGTTCAGCTTAGTCCTGCAGCCACCTATTATTATAAACATGGGGTGCAGGTGAGCAAAGAAAACGCCAGACCCGGCGATGTGATCTGCTTCACAGGTTCAAATGCGGCGTACAAAAGCATAGGGCATGTGGGCATCATCAGCGAAGTAACGCCAACCGATATTTACTTTATTCATTCAGCGCTGAACGGAGGCGTTCGATACGATTCACTCAGTTTGGGGTATTACAAATTGCGCTTTCTGCAAATTCGCAGAATACTGAACTGAAAAAGTTTTGTAGAAAATTTGAAGCAAGGCTGATTTGTCAGTAAATTGTCAGACCTGAAATTTATTTAAAATTATTTTAAATTTTAAATTATTCATTTTCAATTATTTGGATGTTTCAAACTTAATTTTTTATGGATAAATTCCCTTTGATTAGGGATTATTTCAATACAATTTGCCAATATTGTAGTCCAAATAACTCAAAAGACACAATATGAAGTACTATTACAACTCTCTCAGTAAGATCTTAATCAGATCTCTGACCTTGGTTCTTCTGCTCACCGGTCCGGGGTGGGTAAAAGCACAATTGAGTGGAACCTACACCTTGAACAACGCTTCGGCAACGGGTGGAACGAACTACAACAACTGGACAGATTTTGCAAATGCAATAAACGGCAGCGGCGTTTCGGGTCCGGTAACCCTGAATGTACAAAGCAGTTTAACAGTAACAAACAATGTGCAGTTTAACCAGTTCACCGGCAGCAGCAGCAGCAATGTAGTTACCATCAACGGTGGAGGAAACTTTATTTCCTACGCCGGCAGCAGCACTGTTCCTCAGGTAATCTTGTTGAACGGTGCCGACTTTATGACGATTAACAATTTAGTCGTTCGTAACACAGGTACTGTAGTGAATGTGACCGGTGTTCGTATCACAAACAACTCGGACAACAACATTATCAATGGCTGTACCATCGAGTTCACATCGCTAACCTCTCTGGGATCTTCTTCCGGTGGTGCTTATGTGGCCTTCTCGTCATCAACCAGCCAAAGTAACCTGGGCGGAACGCTGACCAACGGAAACGGTGCGAGAAACACCATTAGAAACAACCTAATGCGCACAACCAATGTGAACTCTCCTGGACCTTTCTGTGGTATTTACGATTGCCAAAGCACATCGAATTATACAACAGTTGCCTACAATAACTCTTTTGTTGGAAACACAATACAGAATTTCTACACTTACGGTATCAACACTTCTTACACAAGCGGTTCTGTTGTTTCAAATAACGATATCAGCAGATCAAATGTAAGTTCAGGCCTGCCCAACACATTCACTTACCCCTTGTATGCTTTCTATCACAATACAATTGATCGTTCAATCAGACTTGACTCCAATAAAATTCACGACCTTCCTTTCCTGAACTCAGTGAATACAAGTTCACATACCGGCAGTTGGAACATTGGTTTGGGTTTGACCGTAGGAACATCTACTCTTCCTATGTCAATAAGAAGAAATGAAATCTACAACATCACAGTAAATACCGGAGGCAATCTGGGTATTTATGGTCAGTTGGTATCTTTTTGCAATGTGGCTAACAACAGAATTGAGAACATGAGAGACAATTCAACCAGCACAGCGGTTACCAGCTCCATGAATGGAATTTACTTCACAGGTGGATCTACCATCAATGTTACTGATAATAGTATTCTTCGTTGTCGTCCCTGGCAGCAGTTTTATGGCATCTTCATGAGCAACCAAACTGCTACCGGCACCAACACAGTAATCAGAGGGAACACATTAAAAGATAACCAGTCTACTTCAACAAACTTTACTTTCTACTACACCTATGGTATTTATGCCAACAATGGTGGCTGGGATGTATCGCGGAACATGGTTGACGAACTTATTCAACAGGGACCATACGGTTACCTTATTCCTTTTTATGCAGTTGTTAGCGGCACCACCCAAAACTGGTTTGGCAATGTAGCAACGCATTGTATTGGCGCGTATTATACTTGGGGGCTTTACAGTCAGGTAAACAGTGGTACATTGAACTTCCGCCAGAACACCATGAATTTCCCTTACAATACCTCTTCATACGGTTACAGCTACTATCAGTGGTTCCATTATGGTTTCGGAACAGGGAACACCAACTTCGAAGGCAATGTAATGGTGAGCAATACTTACTATTACTGGGGCATGTACTATGGTAGCACCACAACCAATTGCGTTTACAGCAACAACCATATCTGGGCGCCCAATTCAACTTGGGGCGGCTATTTCTATAGCCCCACGAGTGGAACAGTTTGGGATTATGCAACCTGGAGAAGCAGCGCATTCGGAGGTCAGGTTGGAGACATGAACCGCGATCCTCGTTTCCTGAATGTAAACACTAGAGACTTGCGTTGCCGCGATTTCCAAACCCAGAACAATGTAAGTACGCTGCCTATTACTCCCACAGAGTACAATGGTAATAACAGAAACATCATCCGTTCAGACAGAGGCGCCATGGAAAACTTCATGGACATTACCAGAGTTCGCAGCAATCTCAAAGTACCTTCAACAGTTTGCGCAGGCTGGGAACAGAATTTGTTCTTCACGGTTCAAAACCTTTATGCTGACACTGCCTATAACTTCAATGTAGCTTGGTCATCTGTAGGCGGACCTAAAACCAGCAGAACAGTTACTGCCAGATTGTTACAGAATGACACTTCCAGAATCACATTCGCATTGCCCATCCGTTTAAACAATCCCGGAATCAACCGTGTGGCTGTTTACATTGATATTCCCGATGACAACCGCAGCAATGATTCATTCGTATTTGTAACTGATGTTAAGCCTGCACCAGGCGGAGGTAAATACAGCCAGTCTGCCACAGCGACCACTGCTTTTTACAACATGGGAAGAGCCAATGATGTAACACAAATTAAAGTTCCTGTGTATTACACTGTCAATGCCCCTGTTAAGTACAGCAACTCAACCTATTGGGATGGAACCGGTTCTTCAAGCGGAAAAGACTGGACGGCCAGCACCTATGCCAGAACCCAAAAAGGCGGCACTTTGCTCGCAGGAACCACCAGCATTAGCAAACACGCTACAGGAAGTAACGACCTTGAAGTGAAATTCGAAACTGCCAACACAGGTCTTGAGGATTCTATGGTAACCATGTTCACCAAAATTACTGATTTGAACAATGGTTGCGATACCGTTATCCGCCGCGACATTTTAATTTACCCGACCATCGTCCCTGATTTTGGTTATCCTACAAGGATTTGTGACGGTGATGTTGTTCCTTTCCAGCAAAAGAGCAAAGTAAACAGTGGAGCTATTGAATATTTCTGGAGATTTGGAACCGGTGTACCGGCTGATACAAGTGCTGCACCGGAGCCTGTATTCCAGTTCCCCAAATCAGGAACTTACAAGGTTATAATGACAGCCAAAACGCTGCCTTATGGCTTCCCTGCTTATGATACTGCAGATGTTGTTGTAAACCCCAACCCAACCGTTAAATTTACCAAACAGAATGCCTGCGAAGGAACTGATCTGGTATTCACCAATATGACTACACCCACTGCCGGTGTTAATTCTACCTGGAATTTCGGAAACGGCGTGAGCAAGGCTGACAACAGCACCACTGTTAAATACAAGTATGCAAAAGATGGCGCCTACACGGTAACACTGACTGCAAACCTCAGCGGCTGCATAGCCTCAAGTTCACAGCGCGTTTATCAGTTCCCCAAGCCCAAAGCAGATTATTCTCTTGATAAAGGCAGCTGTGACAACGACATGTTCCAATTCTCAAACAAGACAACTATCACCTCAGGTTCGGCAGGTGCATACTGGAATTTTGGTGATGCCACCTATTCTACCGAAGACAATGCCACCAAGGTTTATAGCAGTTCAGGTGCCAAAACTGTGAAGCTGATTGCCACAAGTGAATTTGGTTGCAAAGACAGCATGGTAAAAACCATTGAAGTTTTGGAAAGCCCCAAAATGGCCTTCGTAAACACGCCTACCTGTTCTCGCACTCCTGCTGTCTTCACCAACACCACTCCTACAGTTGGCGGTGCCGGTGGAGTTGTTAAGAGCTACTCTTGGAACTTTGGTGACGGAAGCACAACAGGAACCGAAAACCCAACTCATCAGTACACTTCATTGGGTAACAAAACCGTAACCTTCGCCATTGAACTGATGAACGGTTGTAAAGGAAGCATCAGCAAAGATTTGAAAGTAGGTATTCAGGCTAAATCTGCATTTACCGTGGCTGATGTTTGTTTGGGCAAACCCGCCATTTTTGTGAACACCACTACATGGCCTCAGGGCGAAATAAGCTACCTGTGGAACTTTGGCGACGGTACCACTTCTACCTCTACCAACCCTGTTCACACCTACAACAAAGCATTCTCTCCGAATGTAACTCTGTATGCAAGTATTAAAGATGGTTGCACCGATTCTCTGGTAATCAACACCTTCAATATTTTCGAAGGTCCCCGTACCTGCGACTTCGCAGTGAACACTGATTACGCCTTCGGTTTCTATGGTGTGTCTTTGAATCCTTTGAATGCAAGCACAGGCGTTGCAGGTGGTCAGGACAAAGTAGATTACACCTGGATTTTCGACGGAGGTGGAACAAACTCAACCTCGGGTGTAAATGCTCAAACCAAATACAACTTCCAGGCTGACGGAGTTTACAATGTAACCATGCGTGCCCGTTCAACCTCTGCTCCTTTCTGCGAATGCAGCAAAACCAAGCAGATTGTTATGGATCGTTTGGCTACCAAAAACCTTGAAGAAACAGGTGTTGCCGTGTTCCCTAACCCCAACAACGGTCAGTTTAACCTGATGGTGAAAGAAACATTCGGCAAAGAGCTGAACATTGAAATCACCGGTATTTCAGGCAACCTGGTTAAAAGAATCAACACGCTGAACAACGGTGTAATTAACATTAACACCACCGATGTTGCCAATGGCGTTTACATGGTTCGCGTAGTTTCTGGAGAAAACAGCGCAGTTCGCCGCGTCGTAATCAATAAGTAATTACCAAAAATCAATTAAAGAAAGGGATCCCAAAAGGGGTCCCTTTTTTATTTTACCATATAGATAATCAATTTGCACAATACATTATTTGGCAAGAAATTTGAAGGCTAATTCATACTACGAATGAAAAATAAATATTTCTGGATTCTGGGAGTTGCACCATTTTTCCTTTTTTCATGTATTTCAAAAAAGAAGTACAATGCTCAAATTGAAAGAAATCTGAGACTGGAAGACTCCATCAGTTCTGTCATCTTTAAACTGAATTTGTGTCTTGCCGACCAAATTGGGAAAGACAAAAAAATCAGATCCCTTGAGGAGGAAGTTGCCCGTTTGAAAAAAGAAGGAGGTGCTCTCATTAGTCAGCTCAGTGATTTGTCAATCATCAACAAAACGCAAGCAGAAAGCATCAAACAATCCTTGGCCAATATCAACAGCAAGGAAATTTATATCCGCGGTTTGCAAAATGCTGTATCCCGCAAAGATTCGCTGAATCTGGCACTCGCGCTGAACCTGAAAAGTTCGCTGAAGGATGTAAATGACAAAGACATAGAGGTAAATGTAGAAGGCAGTGCAGTGTTTGTTTCCATTGCTGACAAGCTTTTGTTTGAAACCGGAAAGTATGAAATCAACAGTGAATCAGATGCGGTTTTAATTAAAGTAGCCAAGGTTCTCAACGACCGTCCCGACCTGCGTTTCATGGTTGAGGGCCACACCGATTCAATTCCCATCAACAACACGCGCATTGCAGACAACTGGGAACTCAGCGTGCTGCGTGCTTCGTCAGTAGCCCGCACTCTGATAGACAAATACAAGGTAAATCCCTCACGAATTATTGTGGCAGGAAGAAGTCAATATGCCCCTATAGCCGACAATGGAACCGAAGCAGGCCGCAGCAAAAACCGTCGTATCCGCATTGTAATTATACCTGAACTGGATCAGTTCCTGAAACTGATGGAAACCAAACCCTAACAGAACGAGAATTATCCCGGATGATAAAAACAAAAAACGCCCCAGTGGGGCGTTTTTTGTTTCAGTTCAAATCAAATTAATCCTGGTTTTTAGGGGTCTTTGTTTTTTCCTTTACCTCTTTCTGCTTAACCGGAGTAATAAGCAGTTCCTCTGCACCGTCCTTGCGATCAACCTTCAGTTCATTCCCTTCCTTCAGGTTGCCTTTCAACACCTCTTCGGCCAAGGGTTCTTCCAGGTATTTCTGCAAAGCGCGTTGCAAAGGTCTTGCGCCATAATCGGGATCGAAACCCTTGTCTGCTAAAAAGCTCTTGGCCGATTCGGTCAATGACACTTTAAAGCCCAAATCCTCAATTCGTTTCAGCATCTTTCTCATACGCAGGTCGAGAATGTGAATGATTTCGTCTTTACCCAAGCTGTTGAAAACAATAATGTCATCTACCCTGTTCAAAAACTCGGGGCTAAAGAACTTTTTTAGCTGGGTTTCAATAACCTGTTTGCTCTCTTTATCGCGGTTTGTTTCCTTGTTGGTGGTGGCAAAGCCCACGCCGGTTCCAAAATCCTTCAGTGTTCTTGAACCGATATTTGAGGTCATTATGATAACAGTATTGCGGAAATCGATTTTCCTTCCAAGACTGTCGGTCATTTGACCTTCATCGAGGACCTGAAGCAACAAATTGAAAACATCGGGGTGTGCCTTCTCCACTTCATCAAATAGGATAACGGAGTATGGTTTTCTTCTCACCTTTTCTGTAAGCAAACCACCTTCCTCATATCCCACATAGCCCGGAGGGGCTCCAACCAGGCGGCTTACGGCAAATTTCTCCATGTACTCACTCATGTCTATACGAATCATGGCGTCATCGCTGTCGAACAAAAACTCAGAAAGTGCTTTGGAAAGTTCGGTTTTTCCTACCCCGGTTGGACCGAGGAAAATGAAAGAACCGATGGGCCTGTTTGGCTCCTTAAATCCTGCACGGGTGCGCTGTATGGTTTTGGTTAGCTTTTCAACCGCCTTGTCTTGTCCAACCACCCTGCCTTTCAATATGGTTGCCATATCGAGCAGTCGTTTGCTTTCGTCTTCCGACATTCTCTTCACAGGAATTCCTGTCATCATGCTCACTACTTCGGCTATATCGTCTTCACTTACAGTAAATTTCTGCTCTTTGGTTTGAGATTCCCACTTGGCCTTTGCCACTTCCAGTTCTTCAAGAAGCCGTTTTTCACTGTCACGCAGTTTGGCCGCCTCTTCAAAATTCTGGCTTTTCACCACCTTGTTTTTTTCGTTCTTAACCTCTTCTATATTGGCTTCAAGTGCCACAATATCAGCTGGAACATGAATATTGGAAATGTGAACACGGGCTCCGGACTCATCTAAAATATCGATGGCTTTATCGGGCAAATGCCTTTCACTCATGTACCGAACACTCAAATCGACACAGGCCTTTACCGCCTCTGGGGTGTAAACAACCCCATGGTGTTCCTCGTATTTATCGCGAATGTTGTTCAGAATTTCGTAGGTCTCTTCGGGACTGGCCGGTTCAATCATTACCATTTGAAAACGGCGTTCCAATGCACCATCTTTTTCAATGTACTGCCTGTATTCATCAAGCGTAGTTGCACCAATACACTGAATTTCACCTCTGGCGAGGGCGGGTTTGAACATATTGGAAGCATCGAGTGAACCGCTTGCTCCGCCGGCTCCCACAATGGTGTGTATTTCGTCTATGAACAAAATAACATCATCAGCCTTTTCCAGTTCCATCATCAGAGCCTTCATTCTTTCTTCAAACTGACCGCGGTATTTGGTTCCTGCTACCATACTGGCAATGTCTAAACTCACCACGCGTTTGTTAAACAGCACCCTGCTCACTTTCCTTTGTATGATGCGCAGTGCAAGACCTTCTGCAATGGCTGTTTTGCCCACACCGGGCTCACCAATCAATACAGGATTGTTCTTCTTGCGGCGGCTGAGAATTTGACTTACCCTTTCAATCTCTTTTTCCCTGCCTACAATGGGATCAAGTTTTCCATCTTCGGCGGCTTTGGTTAAATCGCGGCCAAAATTATCGAGTACCGGAGTTTTGCTTTTACCCTTGGTTTTACGGGCTTCGGTGGCTTTTTGCTCTTCCCTGAAAAAGTCTTCAGGTGTTTCATGCTCATCGCCCGGCGTTTCAGCTTTAGGGGGAAGGGCATCCACACCGTCTTCAATGGCCGACTTGAACACATCGTAATTTACACCGAACTGCGCAAGCACTTTGGATGCGGTGTTGTCTTCGTCGCGCAAAATACTGAGCAATAGATGCTCGGTTCCGATCAGATCCGTCTTGAAAATCTTGGCTTCCAGATAAGTAATTTTCAACGCTTTCTCGGCCTGTTTGGTGAGGGGAATGTTACCCAGATTGGTCGTTCTTCCCGAAGTTGATCTTACGGTATCCTCAATAGATTTTTTTAATCTGAGCAAATCAATGTCCATTAATCTGAGGGTTTGCAATGCCTTTCCCTCCCCTTCTCGGATGATGCCCAGTAACAAATGTTCGCACCCAATCCAATCGTGACCCAATCTGATGGCCTCTTCCCGGCTGAACTGAATGACTTCTTTTACCCTTGGCGAAAATTTTGCTTCCATTCGCTGATTCCTTACTATTTACAAATTTAGTTATTCCGATTGCCTTTCGCTTCTTTTTTGGGGACGCTTTACCGCCCTGTTCAATAAAGCCTACAATCTGACATACTTCAGCGAAAATCAAGCCGAACTAAAAGACTGACATTCTGCCATTGAGGAAGAGTTATTCACCATTCATCCACCAACCCATGTGCAGAAATAAAAATGACTACACCTTTACGCCGGGTTGCTGAACTACATAAATTTGTTGGTTCTATGGAAACCAACAGCACAGCAAAAAGAAATAGAAACAAAGTAAATTCCGTTCCGGTTGAGTTGCAGGGCAGAATGACTCCTCATGCCCGTGAACTGGAAGAAGCTGTGCTGGGAGCCATGATGCTTGAGAAGGAAAAAATATCGGAAGTATCTGATATTCTTTCTGAAAGGCATTTTTATGCAAATGAAAATAAGATCATTTTCAACGCGATCATTTACATTGCCAATCAGCCAACCATGACAGTGGATCTGCTTACGGTTCACAATTACCTCAAATCGACCAATGAACTTGAGCTGGTTGGTGGCAGTTATTATCTGGCACAATTAACCAACAAGGTTAG